>DATGTY010000211.1:0-5574 GCA_035301605.1 Chitinophagaceae bacterium
CCGATGGTAAAAGTTTTGTGATGACTACTACGGATATGAGTGTGGCAAAGAGTAAAAAGTGGTCTAATTATGGGATTGATTTGTTGAAAAGTGATGATTTGATTCACTGGACTTCTGTAACTTTTGATTTTAGAAAGGGACCGGATATCTTTTGTGATCCGGAATCTCCGGATGTGTATGAGGATTATAGCACCATTCGCAGGGTGTGGGCGCCGCAAGTCATCTGGGATCCTCATTATCAATGGAAAGATGGAGCCAAAGGTGGGTATATGGTTTATTATTCTATGCTGAATAGTAAAGAAGATACCTATGATCGTGTATTTTATTCTTATGCGGATCGTTCTTTTACAAAGCTGACCAAACCTCGTGTTCTTATAGATTGGGGATATGCTACTATTGATGCCGACATTAATTATCTGAATTCTGACAGTCTCTATCATTTGTTAATCAAAAAAGAGGGAGGAACGCCCGGTATATTTACCTCCGTTTCAACAGACATTACAGGTTCTTATTCCCTTCCGGATAAAAAAGATTATATTGATTTTGAAGGAAATAAAAAGTGTGAAGGGTCCTCGGCTTTTCAATTGGCGGGAGACAGCTCCTGGTATGTAGGATATGTTGAATATTCCTCTAATCCCACCAGGTATAGAATATGTAAAGCAGATAAATATTTACATCATTTTCATGCTCCGGAGGATATACAAGGAGTAGCCGCTCCGCAACATGGCTCTTTTATTTCTTTGACGAAAGAGGAATATTTACGTTTGGAAAAGTGGGGTGCAGTAAAAGGTACTGGTAATAAATAACTGAAAATCTATAGTCAAAGGATTATTGAAATTTAGAAAATCCAAGACAGAAGATATGCCATTTCCAAAAAAAGAAAAATTACCCAATGAAAATAGGAATTGGTGCATTAGAAATGCATTTTCCAGTCTTTTTGAATTTGTTGCAGCTTTTCTCCTTTCAACTTAGGTTGTTCATAATGACCCATCAATGATTTTTGTCTGTAAGCTTCATAGAGTGTGACAGCACAGGCTACAGAAATATTCAAGGAGCTAATCATGCCCACTTGTGGGATTATGAAATTTCCGTTTGCATATTGGCAGGCTTCATCACTAACACCTCTTTTTTCATTACCGAATACCAAGGCTATAGATTCGGTAAGATCCATATTGAAGAGTTCTTTAGCTTCGTCACTAAGTTGGGTGGTATATATTTTTTGATATCGTTCTTTTACAGTTTTAAAACATTCTTCTGTATTATCAAAAGTGTGTATCGTAAGCCATTTGTTGGCACTGGAGGAGGAGCGAATGCCCCAGTTCTTTCGAGTCGGAAGAATCGTATTAAGAATGTATATATCTTGTAGTCCAATAGCATCACAACTTCTCATAACTGCGGCAATATTGTGTGGGTCATGAATGTTTTCCATAACCACCGTAAGGTCGGTCTGTCGTTTATTTAAAACTTTAGTGAGCTTATTTCTTCGGTTTGGGGTCATTATTTTCGGTCTTTGGGTTTTTTATAGGAAATGCGAACCTTGGTAACTCCGCTCTGAATTAAATCTATTTTTCTGGCAGCTTTTCTGGAAAGGTCAATGATACGCCCGCTGACAAATGGGCCACGGTCATTTATTTTGACTTTTACACTCTCTCCATTTTTAAGATTTGTGACTTTAACTCTGGTGCCAAACGGAAGAGATTTGTGCGCAGCTGTTCTTTTTCCTTTCCTGTATTTTTGTCCGCTAGCTGTTCTTTTTCCCTGAAATTTATCGGCATAGTAAGAAGCTATTCCTGTTTGTGTAATCTTGGGAGCACAGGAATATAATGCACTGCTTAAGAATAATAATGCAATAAAATATTTTAGAGAAAGATTTTCTTTCATGGATTAATTTTAAGCTCAAGATAGGATTTTTGAGCAATAAAAAAAGAAAATGGCTGAGTTGAAATTGGGAATTAAATAAAATAAATGTACCTTAAGAACAAAATTAAAGGATGAAAGTACTATTGAAAGTTTCAGCGCTATGTTTATTTGTCGTGCTGTTTGTAGCATGTACCGGGAAAACGAATAAGAAATCCGGGGATACCAGTGATAAACCAGATTGGTCCTTCGCAGAGAATAATGATGGCTTAGAACTCCCTGATAGTTTTCTGGTTGTCGTTGTAGCAGATGATGTTGGTAAAGCCAGAGATATTGCCATTCGTAAGAATGGAGATATGTATGTGTCCTTAAATACGCCGAAAGATGGGCATCCCCTAGTAGCACTAAGAGATACAACTGGAGATGGAGTGGCTGATATAATAAAGTATTTCGGGAATCTTGGGGGAGGAACCGGGATAAAAATTCATGAGGGATATTTATATTTCGGTAGTGATACGGCCGTAGTACGTTATAAATTGAGCGCGGGAAAATTATTGCCGGAATCTGAGCCGGAACTTGTGGTTTCTCTTTTTGAACAACGGATGCATCAGGCGCGTTCCCTTGCTTTTGATAATAAAGGGAATATGTTTGTCAATATTGGTGCGCCGTCTAATGCCTGTCAGGTGAAAGATCGAACAAAAGGTTCTCCCGGACAGAAACCTTGTCCGTTATTGAAGCAATATGCAGCAGTTTGGCAATTTGATGCGAATACTTTGAATCAGACGCAGGAAAATGGAGGAACGCGATTTGTGACCGGAGTAAGAAATTGTGTCGCCTTAGACTGGAATCCGAATAGTGGAAATTTGTATGCTTTGATGCATGGTAGAGATCAATTACATACTTTGTATCCGGATCATTATTCCGAGAAGGAAAGTGCCGAATTACCTGCGGAAGAATTTTTATTACTCAAAAAGGATGCTAATTATGGTTGGCCCTATGTTTATTGGGATCAAAATAAAGACGAATTTATGGTAGCTCCTGAATATGGCGGAGATGGAGAGAAGGTCTCTACAGAAAATTATGAAAAGCCTATTATGGCATTTCCGGGACATTGGGCACCTAATGGATTACAGTTTTATGAAGGAAATCAGTTTCCTGAAAAGTATAGAAATGGCGCTTTTATCGCTTTTCATGGTTCCTGGAATCGTGCTCCGAAACCCCAACGTGGGTACAAAGTCGTCTTTGTTCCTTTTGACGGAGCTTTACCCAGCGGAGAAGCAGAAACTTTTATTGATGGATTCACTGGTCAATCCAGTGCCATTGCCTCTCCCGGTGATGCTGTCCATCGGCCTTGTGGGGTGAGTGAAGGACCTGATGGCTCTCTCTATATTACAGATGATAGCGGTGGTTCTATATTCCGAATTGTTTATATCGGGAAAGAAAAAAGTTAGACTTAATTTTAATAAAGTCAGTCGATTATTTTATTGTAATTTTGCCGTTATGCAACAATATCTCCATTTACTACAACATATTTTGGATGAAGGTGTGGAAAAAGAAGATCGTACGGGAACAGGAACTTATAGCTGTTTTGGTTACCAAATGCGGTTTAATCTGCAAGAAGGATTTCCGGTAGTGACTACCAAAAAATTACATTTAAGATCCATTATTCATGAATTGTTGTGGTTTCTGAAAGGAGATACGAATATTCAGTATCTCAAAGAAAACGGGGTGCGTATTTGGAATGAATGGGCCGATGAAAATGGAGATTTAGGACCGGTCTATGGAAAACAATGGCGCAGTTGGCCTTCTGAAAGAGGAAGTATTGACCAGATTTCACAACTATTGGATAATTTAAGGAATCACCCTGATTCTCGTCGGATGATAGTAAATGCTTGGAATGTAGGTGATCTTTCGGAGATGGTGCTAAGTCCTTGCCATTGTCTTTTTCAATTTTATACCACGCCTCCTGATAAAAGTAAAGGGGAAACTAAAAGAAAATTGGGTTGTCAACTTTATCAACGCAGTGCTGACGTGTTTTTAGGCGTGCCTTTTAATATTGCTTCTTATGCTTTATTGACTATGATGGTAGCGCAGGTAACGGGTATGATTCCTCATGAATTTGTCCATACTTTTGGGGATGTGCATCTCTATAAAAATCATGTAGATCAAGCCAAATTACAATTAACAAGAAGGCCTTATTCATTACCGGAAATGAAGTTGAATTCTGAGGTAAATGACTTATTTGCTTTCAAGTATGAAGACTTTTCTTTAGAAAACTATCAATGTCATCCAGGGATTAAAGCAAAGGTGTCGGTGTGAGCTTTTGGGGCGTATGGCATAAGGTGTAAAGCGTAAGGCAAAAGGCGTAAGGCATAAAGCAGTTTTTCGCCTACAGGTTTTTGCTTTTAGCTTACTGAGACTATTTGTTTCGGTCTCTAAAATGCTTAGGAGACAATCCCATCATATTTTTGAATACCCTTGAAAAATGATAGGGATCTTCATAACCTAGCTGCAGAGCAATAGCCTTGACCTTTAATTCTGTATTCCACAAGAGGTAGCAAGCGCGTTGAACCTTTAAAAATATATAATAATTATAGGGGGAATCGTGCATTTTCTCCTTAAATAAAGCAGATAAATGGGAAATAGAAATTTTCATCATTTGAGAAAGCTCAAAAAGATTTAGGTTTTTGTCTAAGTTCTCTTTCATCAAATCAATGCATGCATCGATTGTACTTGATTGCTTACGATGGGTCTCTGTGTTAGCATATATGGTATTTTTAAAAGAGGCTAAAAAATTGTACAGGCAATTATTGGCATAAATGACTGCATCTATATTCTTTATTATGGACGCATAACGTATGATCTCATCAAAGAGCAGGTTTCGTTCGTCAGAAGGAATGACCATTTTGGGAGCGGCGGATTTTTTACCCGTCAGATAATAAAAATAGTCCTGTGCAGAGTGGCCAGTAAAATGAACCCAGTAAATGCTCCACGGATCATTTTTATCGGAGCCGTATTGATGTCTTGTGTTTTTAGGAAGTATGAAAAAATGGTTGGCTTTCACTTGGTAGATATTGTCGTTTACAGAAAACCATCCTTTGCCATGAATACAGTAAATGAGGATGTATTGCTCACAGCCCTGCTTTCGCTCTCTGTTATGATATAATGCCTTTGGATAATACCCGATGTCTGTAAGATAGAGATTTTTGCATAGGTTATTTTGTATTAATTCAAGACTGAGCCTATCCGGGAATATACAGACTTTTTCTCCTTTGAAACCTTCCTTTTTTTTGATATTTTGATTTTCGTTCATGATAGTAAAATTATCCATTCTTTTTGGAAGAATAGCCATTTTTATTAAGTTATTATAAAAGAAATTTGTATTCTATCAAATGATGAAAGTATGGAATATTTTACAAGGGTGATTTTTGAGCAATCATTTAAATTACAAAATCAAATAGATAGATGTTGGCATTCTTTTATTTTAATAATAGGAATCACAAGTATTGTTTTAACTATTAAACCAATCTCTTCATCAGCAAAGCCAGTGAATGGATTGTCGAATAGCCATACAAAAAGTATATATTTTTTTCAGAAAACTGTGAAGGGAAAGGTTACTGATTCTTTAACAGGTCAATCTCTTACGGGGGTAACCATTAAGGTAAAAGATGAAAATATTGGTACAGTCACTGACGCAAAAGGAAATTTTAGCTTGGA
>DATGTY010000212.1:0-9713 GCA_035301605.1 Chitinophagaceae bacterium
ACTATAATTATCTCAGTAAGCTCTTTTCAGAAACCGAAACCATCACCATTGAAAAATACATCATTCAACTAAAAATAGAAAAAGTCAAAGAATTGCTGGTTTATAATGAGCTTAATCTAAATGAGATTGCCTTTAAAATGGGCTATAGCAGCACAGCTCATCTTTCTGCTCAATTTAAAAAAGTAATCGGTTTCAGTCCATCAAAGTTTCGAAGTCTAAAAGGACATCATAGGAAAAAGCTGGATAAAATATAATAAATTATTCTTCAGGCTGTTGTTTATCTTCAGCATTTAAGCCCTGAATAACTGCATCCGTAATATTATAGGCCTCATTCCTGTATAATAAAGGAGAGCGTTCACTAGAATAGGAGAAAATAAAATCATTATGTTTTCCCTTATTATATTTCTCCAAAAAGCTATTTAGCCGATCATGCAAGTCCGTATTAAAACTTTGTTGTTGTTGCATTAGCTCACTTTGAAGTTGTTGCTGACGCTGTTGCAGTTGCTGACGCTTCTTAATAATTTTCTTTTCAGCTGCCTGTCCTTCAGCCTGCGTCATCGTAGCAGCATTTTTTTGTAATTTTTTTATTTCTGCCTGTATAGCCTGTGACTTTGTAGCCAACTCTTTTTGAATAGATTGTTTTTTCTTATTTAACTCAGCGCTCTTTTCCTGAAAATAAGAATAATGAGCTTCCAATGAATCCAGATTCAAGTAGGCAATTTTCAAAGGTTGTGCATCATCTGAATGAGAGTGATTTTCTACCGTTGTATTCTTTGCTTCGTTTCCATTTGTATTAAAATGGAGGTAAAATAAAATCCCTACTAAAACAAATAAAACTATATTTAAGACTAAGGAAAGGTTTTTCATTTTGAAATTTAATTTCTAAAATATAAAAAATTAACAACTACAAAAAATAAGAGGTGACCTTTTAGACACCTCTTATTTTAACTTTATGCTTCTATTTATTCTTCTTCATCAAAAGAAGCAACCGCTTTCAATGATTCAAGATGTTCGAGACTATCTTTAGCTCCAACAACAATATCATTATATTCCGGCAAACCAGTACCGGCCGGAATCTGATGACCGGTAATCACATTTTCCTTCAGACCTGACATATCATCCACTTTTCCTGCAATTGCAGCCTTGGATAATACCTTGGTCGTTTCCTGGAATGATGCAGCAGAAATCCAACTCTTCGTACCTAAAGAAGCTCTGGTAATACCTAACAACAGCGGACTAGAAGTCGCAGGCTGTGCATCACGATAATCTACCAGTTTTTTATCGGCTCTTCTCAACTGAGAATTTTCTTCTCTCAATTGTCTCAAAGTAACGATTTGACCAGCTCTAAGCGTCTCAGAATCTCCCGGATCTTCAATACATTTCTTATCAAAGATTTTATCATTTCCTTCATGGAAATCATATTTAGACACGCGATCTCCTTCCAAGAAAGTAGTATCTCCCGGATCTTCTATAGTGACCTTACGCATCATCTGCTTCACAATTACCTCAATATGCTTATCATTCAGTTTCACACCCTGAAGGCGATAAACTTCCTGAATTTCATTAACCAAATAAGATTGTACAGCATGTGCCCCTTCAATTTCAAGAATATTCTTAGGTGCAATAGCTCCTTCTGATAAAGAAGAACCGGCTTTGATAAAGTCGCCTTCTTGTACCAGAATATGACGTGTAAGCGGAACCAAATATTTCTTTGTTACTCCATCCTTAGCCTCTACTTTGATTTCACGGTTACCTCTTTTAATTTTACCAAAGCTTACCACACCATCAATAGCAGATACAACTGCAGGATTGGAAGGATTTCTCGCTTCAAACAATTCAGTTACACGAGGAAGACCTCCGGTGATATCTTTGTTCTTACCAAGCACACGTGGAATCTTCACAATAGCATCTCCCTGCCTTACATCATCTTCTTCATGCACCACAACATGCGCACCAACGGGAAGGTTATAGCTTTTTCCTTCTTTCTTAGGATTGCCAATGTGGATTGTAGGAATTTTCTTTTTATCCTTACTCTCACTAATTACCTTCTCTCTGTGACCAGTCTGTTCATCTGACTCTTCTCTAAAGGTAATACCTTCTTCCATTCCGCTAAAGGATACGCTTCCTGTAGCTTCCGAAACAATCACCGCATTATATGGATCCCAGGAACAAATTTCTTGTCCTTTTTCTATCTTTTCACCATCTTTAATCTTCAGAATAGAACCATAAGGAATATTATAAGTATTTAACAACCTGTCATCATCAGACATCATGCGGATTTCTCCGGTTCTTCCAATGACTATCTGTTCCATTCCTCCTTCATCTAACTCATGGCTAATCGTTCTTAGTCCATCAAAATGAGCAGTTCCATTAAATTTAGAATTTAACTGAGATTCAACAGAAGAAGTTCCGGCCACACCACCAACGTGGAATGTACGCAAAGTCAACTGTGTTCCCGGCTCACCAATAGACTGAGCAGCGATAATACCAACAGCATCACCCTTTTGGACTATATTTCCGGTGGCTAAGTTTTTGCCATAACATTTCACACAAACGCCATGATGACTTTCGCAAGTAAGTACGGAACGAATTTCTACAGATTCAATTCCACATTCTTCAATTTGAAGTCCTAATTCTTCCGTAATTTCTTCACCAGCCTTAACAATCAGTTCTTCAGATACCGGATCATAAATATTATGGAGAGAAGTACGTCCTATAATACGATCAGATAACGGCTCAACCACATCTTCGTTGTCTTTCAACGCATCAATGGTAATACCTCTCAGCGTACCACAATCATCCTCTTTCACTACCACATCCTGCGCAACATCGACCAAACGACGAGTCAGATAACCGGCATCAGCAGTCTTAAGTGCTGTATCGGCCAAACCTTTACGCGCACCATGTGTAGAAATAAAGTATTCCAATACACTCAGCCCATCCTTAAAGTTGGCCAAAATTGGATTCTCAATAATTTCAGATCCGGTAGAACCACTTTTTCTCGGCTTAGCCATCAAACCTCTAATTCCGGCAAGCTGTTTAATCTGCTGTTTGGATCCACGAGCTCCAGAATCCAACATCATAAATACAGAATTAAAGCCTTGTTTATCCGTAGCCAATTCCTGCATCAGTGTCTCCGTAAGTCTGGTATCCACACGAGACCATACATCAATGATTTGGTTATATCTTTCATTGTTTGTAATCAATCCCATGTTATAATTCTCCCAAACTTCATCCACTTCATCCTGAGAAGCCTGAATAAGTTTTGATTTCACATTTGGGATTATCAGATCATTAATATTGAAAGACAAACCACCATCATAGGCACATTTAAAGCCTAAATCCTTCACATCATCCAAGAATTCAACGGCTCTGGGCACAGAAGTAATCTTGATAACATCTCCAATAATTTTACGGAGCGATTTTTTATTCAGCAATTTATCAATAAAACCAACCTCTTCAGGAACAATTTTATTGAAGTAAACACGTCCAACAGTCGTCTCAGTCAGTTTTTCAACTAAGGAACCATCTTCCTGTCTATGTTTAACTCTTACTTTAATCTGAGCATGTAAATCTACTTTTTTCTCATCCAAAGCGATATAAACCTCTTCAGGAGAATAGAATACGCCACCTTCTCCTTTAATTGGCTCTTCGGGAGTAGATTTTTTAGGTTTGGTAATGTAATAAAGACCAAGTACCATATCCTGAGAAGGCAATGTTATTGGAGAACCATTCTGAGGATTTAAGGTATTGTGCGTGGCCAACATTAACAACTGGGTTTCCAGAATAGCAGCATTTCCCAAAGGAACATGTACAGCCATTTGGTCTCCATCGAAGTCGGCGTTAAACGCACTACATGCCAACGGGTGAAGACGAATAGCTTTACCTTCTACCAATTTAGGCTGAAAAGCCTGAATGGAAAGCCGGTGCAATGTAGGAGCACGGTTGAGCATGATGGGATGTCCCTTCAGTACATTTTCAAGGATATCCCAAACCACATCTTCTTTACGATCCACTAATTTTTTAGCAGATTTCACTGTTTTCACAACCCCTCTTTCTATCAACTTCCGAATGATAAATGGCTTAAATAATTCGGCAGCCATATCTTTCGGTAATCCACATTCACTCAATTTCAAGTGAGGTCCAACGACAATTACGGAACGTCCGGAGTAATCTACACGTTTACCCAGCAGGTTCTGACGAAAACGCCCTTTCTTACCTTTTAAGATATCACTTAAAGATTTCAAAGGTCTTCCACCTTCAGCTTTCACCGCATTAGACTTACGAGAATTATCAAAAAGGGAATCTACAGATTCCTGCAACATTCTTTTTTCATTTCTAAGAATGACTTCAGGAGCCTTAATTTCCATTAATCGTTTCAAACGATTATTTCTGATAATAACTCTTCTATATAAATCATTTAAATCGGATGAAGCAAAACGACCACCATCCAAAGGAACTAACGGACGCAAATCCGGAGGAATCACCGGAATATATTGCATCACCATCCATTCCGGACGATTCTCAAAGCGGGTATTTGCATCACGTGCATCTTCTACTACACTTAATCTTTTGAGTGCTTCCTTCTTACGTTGTTGGGAAGTTTCCGTAGCAGCCTGATGTCTCAAACTATAAGAAAGTTCATCCAAATCGATTCTTGCTAACAGCATTTTCACAGCCTCCGCTCCCATCTTCGCAATAAACTTCTGAGGATCATCATCAGGCAGTTTTTGATTGTCCGGAGGAAGGGTATCCAGAATATCTAAATATTCTTCTTCTGACAACAGGTCAAGTTTCGATAATTTATCTTCACAAACGCCAGGTTGAATAACGGCAAATCGTTCATAGTACGTAATAGATTCCAGCTTTTTAGAGCTCAATCCCAGCAAATAACCAATCTTGTTAGGAAGAGATTTAAAAAACCATATATGTACAATAGGAACAACTAATTTAATATGTCCCATTCTTTCACGACGCACCTTTTTTTCAGTCACTTCAACACCACATCGATCACATACAATTCCTTTATACCGAATCCGTTTATATTTACCGCAATAACATTCGTAATCCTTTACCGGACCAAAGATACGTTCACAAAACAAACCATCTCTTTCCGGTTTATATGTACGATAATTTATTGTTTCCGGTTTAAGCACTTCACCATAAGACCGCTCCAGAATAGTATCTGGAGATGAAAGTCCAATCGTGATATTACTGAAATTCGACTTCGGACGATTTTCTTTTTTGAGTGCCATAATTATTCTTTATTAAGTAATTAATCAAATTTTAAATCTAACCCTAAACCTTTCAACTCATGGAGCAACACATTAAAGGACTCAGGGACTCCTGCTTTAGGAATATTATCCCCTTTCACAATGGCTTCATAAGCTTTCGCACGTCCATTAATATCATCTGATTTAATCGTTAGCATTTCTTGTAATACATTGGATGCGCCATAAGCTTCAAGTGCCCAGACTTCCATTTCACCAAAACGCTGACCTCCAAACTGCGCTTTACCACCCAGGGGCTGTTGCGTAATCAGGGAGTATGGTCCTATGGAACGCGCATGAATCTTATCTTCAACAAGATGGTGTAATTTAAGCATATACATTACTCCAACTGTTGCCTTTTGATCAAAAGCAACGCCTGTTTCCCCATCATACAATTGGGTATGTCCAAATTCGGGTAAACCGGCTTTTTCGATATACTCTGAAATATCATCTCTGCTGGCTCCATCAAAAATTGGCGTCGCAAAATTAACCCCTAATTTCAGTCCTGCCCAACCAAGAATAGTCTCGTATATCTGTCCAATGTTCATTCGAGAAGGTACCCCCAACGGATTAAGAACCACATCAACAGGAGTTCCATCTTCCATAAATGGCATATCCTCTTCTCTTACAATCTTAGCAACAATACCTTTATTACCATGGCGACCGGCCATTTTATCCCCAACTCTCAACTTACGTTTAGTAGCTAGATAGACCTTGGCAAGTTTCAATACACCTGATGGCAATTCATCACCAATAGATATACTGAATTTCTTCCTTTTATAACGTCCTAATCCTTCATTATACTTAATCGTATAATTATGTAATAAGGTATTAATGTGATCATTGACCGTCTCATCTTCCGTCCACCCTAAAGGATTTACATTCAGATAATCAATTTCAGAAAGCGCCTTATCGGTAAATTTTCCTCCCTGAGGAATTAACACCTCTCCGAAGTTATTAGATACCCCTTCACAATCATGCCCTTCAACTAAACTAAGAAGTTTAGTTTGAAGCAATTTTACAAGATCTTCCTGGTCTTTCTGATGCGCTTTATCCAGCTTTTCTAATTCAATCTTTTCGCTGGCTTTTCTACTCTTATCCTTCTTTACTCGAGAATAAAGATGCTTTTCCAATACCACCCCCTTTGTAGAAGGAGAAGCTTTTAAGGAAGCATCCTTTGCATCTCCGGCTTTATCACCAAAGATTGCTCTCAAAAGTTTTTCTTCAGGCGTAGGATCACTTTCTCCTTTCGGTGTAATTTTACCAATAAGAATATCTCCTTCTTCCACATGCGCACCCACACGGACAACACCATTTTCATCCAAATCTTTAGTAGCTTCTTCACTCACATTTGGAATATCAGCCGTTAATTCCTCAGGTCCGAGCTTGGTTTCACGTACCTGCAAATCATACTGAGAAATATGAACAGAGGTAAACCAATCCTCTCGGACAACTCTTTCGGAGATAACAATAGCATCCTCAAAGTTATATCCTTTCCAAGGCATAAAGGCAACATTCATATTCCTACCCAAAGCAAGCTCTCCATTATGAGTGGCATAACCCTGAGTCAAGAAATCGCCCTTTTTCACTCGTTCTCCTTTTTTCACACATGGGCGAAGATTCATAGAAGTACTGTGATTTGTTTTCTTAAACTTCGTCAGTTTATATATTCTCAAATCATCTTCAAAGGAAACCAAACGATCCATTTCATCACGTTCATACCTTACTCTGATTTCTGCAGCATCCACATATTCAATCACACCATCCATCTCGGCTATTACCTGCAAGCGAGAATCCAAAGCTGCTCTAGCTTCGAGTCCGGTTCCTACAATAGGTTCTTGTGGACGAATCAAAGGAACAGCCTGACGTTGCATGTTGGATCCCATCAATGCACGGTTGGCATCATCATGTTCAAGGAAAGGAATAAGGGAAGCACTCAAACCAACAATCTGATTCGGTGCAATATCCATATACTCTATCTCATCCTTTTCCAATACAGGGAACTCTCCTGTTTCTCTGGATTTAATCCTGTCTGTTTGTAAAACGCCCTTATCATCTAATGGCGCATTAGCCTGAGCAATACGTGCACCATCTTCTTCTGCTGCACTCAGATACCTATAATTCTTTAAATCAACCTTTCCTTTCGTTACTTTCCTATAGGGGGTTTCAATGAAACCCATGCTATTTACCTTAGCATGTACACATAGCGTGGAAATCAACCCAATATTCGGTCCTTCCGGTGTTTCAATAGTACAAAGACGACCATAGTGAGAATAATGCACGTCACGCACCTCAAAACCAGCACGTTCACGACTCAAACCACCTGGACCTAAAGCAGAAATACGGCGTTTATGTGTAATTTCGGCTAACGGATTGGTTTGATCCAGGAACTGTGATAATTGAGAAGTACCAAAGAAAGAATTGATTACAGCTGATAATGTTCTGGCGTTAATCAAATCTACAGGAGTAAATACCTCATTATCACGAACATTCATTCGTTCTCTAATAGTACGCGCCATACGAGCAAGCCCTACGCCAAACTGGGCATAAAGTTGTTCTCCTACCGTACGAACACGACGATTACTTAAGTGGTCGATATCATCCACCTCGGCTTTATCATTACTCAAACGAACAAGATATTTTATAATAGCGATAATATCTTTCTTCGTCAATACCTGCGTATCGACATCGCTTTTAATCTCTAGTTTCTTATTTATTTTATATCGTCCAACCTCTCCTAGATTATATCTTTTATTAGAAAAGAATAACTTATCTATGATACCTCGAGCCGTTTCATTATCCGGCGCATCAGAACCTCTCAATTGACGATAGATATGTTGAACAGCTTCTAATTCTGAATTAGAAGTATCTTTATTTAAGGTATTATAGATAATAGCATAATCTCCACTCACCTCTTCCTTTTGTAAGAAAATCGTATCTACATCAAGTTCGAGAATCATTTCAATATTATCCTCATCTAAAACGCTATCACGTTCTAATACCACTTCATTACGTTCGATAGAAACAACTTCGCCAGTATCTTCATCCACAAAATCTTCTACCCAACTACGTAATACTCTGGCAGCTAGTTTTTTCCCTTCATTAGCCTCTAGAGATTTACGATCCACCTTAATTTCATCAGCAATTCCAAACAGATCAAGAATATCTTTATCTGTCTCAAAACCGATGGAACGCAACAAGGTAGTTACCGGAAATTTTTTCTTCCGGTCAATGTAAGCATACATGACATTATTGATGTCCGTAGCAAACTCCACCCAAGCACCTTTAAAAGGAATTACTCTTGCGGAATATATTTTGGTACCATTGGGATGGAAAGATTGTCCAAAGAAAACACCGGGTGAACGATGCAATTGCGAAACAACCACTCTTTCTGCTCCATTAATTACGAAGGTACCTTTAGGTGTCATATAGGGAATATTCCCCAAGAAAACATCCTGAATAATAGTCTGAAAATCTACATGTTCCTCATCATTACAGCTCAGTCTTAATTTTGCCTTAAGAGGAACTGCATATGTCATTCCTCTTTCCATACACTCTTTAAGAGTATAACGCGGAGGATCTACATAATAATCAAGAAACTCAAGGTTAAAGATGTTACGGGTGTCTGTAATGGGAAAGTTTTCATTAAAAACTTTAAAAAGCCCTTCATCTTCTCTCCTATCCGGGGTGGTTTCTAATTGAAAAAAGTCTTTAAAAGATTGAATTTGTATTCCTAACAAATCCGGGGTGTCAGCAACCTGACTAATTCTCCCGAAATTAATTCTTTCGCGAGTTTGCACTTTATTTTGAGACATATCTAGCTTTCAGGATTAATACTCAAATAACCTGTCAGAGACAGAGATACCAACACATATAGGCTGGTACCTTAAAAGGTCAAAGGCCATAATCTGGCCATTGACCTGTAAAATTGGTTCTACAAGAACCGGGCTTCGTCTTTGTTAGTTCGCCCCATAAAGGCAATATCAAAAACCGGAAGTCCGGTTTCTAGCCGATGTTTATTTAATTTCAACTTCGGCACCGGCATCCTCCAATTTTTTAGCAATTTCTTCAGCCTCAGGCTTGGAGATGCCTTCCTTAATAGCTTTAGGAGCTCCGTCAACTAATTCCTTAGCTTCTTTAAGACCTAATCCGGTAGCATCTTTAGCAGCCTTTACAACTTTAAGTTTTGCGGCTCCTGCACTCTTCAAGACAACGTCAAATTCAGTTTGTTCTTCTTTGGCGCCACCTTCTTCACTAGCACCACCAGCAACCATAACAGGACCGGAAGCAGCAGGTTCGATACCATATTCGTCTTTAAGAATATCAGCAAGCTCATTTACTTCCTTTACAGATAAGGAAACTAGCTGTTCAGCAAATTCTTTTAAATCAGCCATTTTAATAATTGTTTTTAATGAACGTTTAAGTTTTGTTTAATATTTATTG
>DATGTY010000213.1:0-8270 GCA_035301605.1 Chitinophagaceae bacterium
ATTCCGGAAATCCGGGATACAACATCCTGGCTGCAACACTCGTTCCTGAAGGACAGCAATTAACGCCTTCTTTCTATCCTACTTCACAAACAACAGAAGGATATCATGGGAATGGTGTTTTATTACAAACCAAAGAAACCGGCCCCCTAGGATCCACATTTGGTTCCCCTCTCGCCGCCGGGAACTTATTTATTGGCACTTTCAAACTTGCTTTCCCTACAGTCAATTCTCCCAGATTCGGCATGCCCTATAATCAAACGGTGGCACCGAAAGCATTAAAAGGTTATTTTAAATACAAAGCAGGAAAAGATTTCGTCGTAAACAATGCCCCTAGTGACTTAACCAAAGATACCTGGGATGCCTACGCCGTCTTATTTGAGAAAGAGGAGGGGAAAGATAATTATCTTCCGCCATCCAATGTCTTTGACAATCCCAGGGTGGTAAGTATTGCCCGACTCAGTGATAATCAACGTATAGAAACAGACCAGTGGACTAAATTCTATATCCCATTCAATAATAAAGAAGGAAAATCTTTCGACCCGAATAAAGACTATTTATATACTATCGTTTTCACTTCCAGCAAAGAAGGAAACAACTTTAATGGCGCAGTCGGAAGTAAGCTATGGATAGACGAAGTACAGTTAGTCACTACAAAATAAATCCTTCTTTTCACAAATTTTAAATGTATCATCATGAAATCTATAATCTCCACTTTATTGGCACTCTTTTGTACCGCAGGAATTGCCTTTGGACAAGCCAATGCTCCTATCAATTCTAAAAGTGAAAATTTCTTCAACAAAAACATGGACTATGAACTACAAGCTTTCTTTAGTATAGGAGGGAGTAGCCCATTAGGTTTTCCAAGAGAAATTAGAGAGATAAAATCTTACAATCCTTCATTACAATTAGGCTTAGAAGCCAATGCCACCAAGTGGCTGGATCCAAAACAAAAATGGGGAATAAGAGTTGGTGTTTCTATTGAAGGAAAAGGAATGGAAACTGAAGCCGGAGTTGAAAACTACTTTACTGAAATTATCCAAGATAACTCAGGGGTACAAGGGTACTTTACAGGGACAGTAAAAACGGATGTTAAAAATGTGTTCGTCACGGTTCCAATTTCTGCAGTTTATAATATTTCTGACCACTGGAATCTTTTAGCCGGATTATTTGTATCTTATCTCATTGATGAACAATTTGACGGGTATGTAAGTGATGGTTATTTCAGACCCGGAGCACCAACAAGTCCCAAAGTAACCTTTAGTGGAGACAGCAAAGCGGCATACGATTTTTCTGATGATGAAAGATCATTCCAATGGGGTGCTCAAATTGGCGCAGAACGAATTATAGGTAAACATTTAGCCGTGATGGGTAACCTTAGCTATGGAATCAATGATATTTTTAAAAAGGATTTTAATTCCATTACTTTTAACATGCACAATATCTATGTTGATTTAGGATTTTCTTACCGGTTTTAGATCGAAAATATTAATATATAAGCTCCAATAAATTTAATTTTTTGGGGCTTATTAGCCTTTAATTCTCAATTATTTCATCTTGCTTTCTGCCCAATGAAGAATTGTTTTAGCAAAACTATCCTGATCATTTATACAGGGAATAAGCGTTAGTTTATCTCCTCCGGCAGCCTCAAAGTCAGCTTTTCCTGCATGCCAATTTCTTCCAAGGTCTCCAAACAATCATTAATAAAAGCCGGACAAACAACTAGTAGCCTTTTTGTACCTTCCTTCGGTAACTCAGATAACCGATTGGTAGTATATGGTTTTATCCACTCTTTTCCTGCCGCGGTCAACCTCGACTGAAAAGAGACCTCATATTTGTCTTTAGAAATATTTAATTTTTCCGCTACTAAAGCCGAAGTTTCATAAGCCTGTTTATGATAATTAATGGCAGGCACCTGAAAATCTTCGCTTCCTCCTCGAGAAATAAAACGATCATCCTTTTTCATATGTCGCTCCGGAAGTCCATGATAGCTAAACAAGATTTTATCAAAACCTTCTTCGAGATAGGGGTGAATGCGCTCGGATAATGCAGAGATATAATCCGGTTGATTATAAAAAGGATCGATAAACTGTAATTTAAAGGCATATTTTTTTGCTGCATTCACACGCTTAATTTCCTCAACCGCCGTACCATAACTGGACATCGTATATTGTGGATAAAGTGGCAACACAATGATATTTTTCAACTCCGGATTCTGTTTTAAGAGCTCATCAAAAGCATCTTCCGTACGGGGTTCTCCATAGCGCATAGACAGCGCAACAGGGAAATTCGCTTTTTCCGCTACCTTGTTCCTTAATTTTTCAGATTCAACAATTAAAGGAGAGCCTTCGGTTGTCCATATTTTCCGGTAAGAAGCGGCTGAATTAGAGGCCCTTGAAGGCACAATAATACCACGAACCAATAAAAACCTAAATAAAAGGGGATAATCAATCACTCTCTTATCCATCAAAAAAGCAGTTAAATACTTTTTTACATCTTTCGTTAATGGCTTTTTGGGAGATCCTAGATTAGTTAGCAATAAGGCGGTGTGATTATTCTGCATAGTTTCACTTTGTCAATCGCCCGATTTTATCGAGCTAAAGGTGGTGCAAAAGTAACAGCAATCCGCAGTAATATGAAAAGCTACACTCATTTTGACAAACAAAAGACAATTCTCTTTTACATCGGTCATAAAAATAAAAAAGCACCTTGAAATCATACAGAATTCAGGGTGCTTTATATTTAAAAAAAACTTAAACTTTATGCGTCTTTCACGCGCTCATCAATAAACTTAGTAGATAACGGACTTCCTCCCATTAATTCAAACAAATCAAGGATATCACGCATTTTCTTCTCTTCTTCCATTTGTTCATCTATAAACCATTGCAAGAACTTCTCTGTTCTATAATCATCTACTTGTCGGCATTTCTTTACAATAGCATGAATAGACTTCGTCACATTAATTTCCTGCTCTAAAGCTGTTTCATATACTTCTTCCAAAGAGCTATAGTCATGAAAGATATCTTTTACTTCCGGAGAAGTTGCAGTTCCACCATTATCATTAATATAATGGAATATCTTCATTTCATGTTCTCTTTCTTCTGCAGCCTGTTCATATAAAAGTTCGGCACTGCCGTTCAATGCATTCTGATCACACCAAGAAGCCATCGCTAAATAAGCAGAGGAAGCATGTGCTTCTTTCCCGATTTGTTTATTCAACAAATCCATGATATCTACATTTATTCCCAACTTTTGTCTCATTAAATCCTTCATATTCGTTTCTTTATATCAAAGATACATAAATTATATTATTCTCCCTGACAAAAAAGAAGTTAAAAAAGCTAAACCTTATTTTTTAACTAAATGGAGAGATGAGCAAGCGGTGCACATTCAAGAATGGAAAAAGTGTCTTCCATAAATTTCTTTAACGCTATGACCTGGTAGGTATCTAGAATAAGGACATGCTCGCGGTTTTTAAACAACAAAATTTCTATACCGCATTCATGTTCTTCTTCATTAAAATGAGCACATAAATTTATTGCATTCACTTTGTTACGCAATGCTAGAAGTTGACAAAAGGTCAATTTAACGGATTTGTGCGCAGTTTCAAAAACGAAACAGCGTTTCAAATCACATTGACGCATGGTAAAATATGTGGATTCATTAAGAATGTTCATTGTGCCGGCAAATGTAATGCATATTTATAATTATGACAAACCCAAATCTACCCCTTCATTAAGAACAACATCCCCCTCCTGCGCATGACCTGAAACAGCCGGAAACGCCGGTTTGCTCTTTTTCCTTATTTCAAAAATAAAATTCCCGATTATTAAAGAGTAATCTGTCAAATTATATTGTCTTTGCCGGGAAATCAAGCTTCAATTAACTACAACACAACAGAAACAGCATCCTCATATTAAGAATTTATTTACTCTGATTTTTAAACAAAATTTCGGAAACATTTTATCAATCTGTTCACGGAGCTAAAAAAGAATATATTCATGAAGACGGCGTTGTTAACGATTGTGTTCATTTTGTTGGTCTGCCTCTCTTTAATAGTTGGAGTGAAAGACATTAGTTGGGTCAATTTTTCGAGTTGGATGAATTCGGGAACCCAGGTTTTTATCATAAGTCGAATTCCGCGTACCATAGCATTGATATTGGCTGGAGTAGGCCTTAGTATCAGTGGTGTCATCATGCAACAAATTTCATTAAACAAGTTTGTTTCTCCCACAACTGCGGGAACATTAGACGCTGCAAAACTGGGCATTTTGGCAGGGCTTATTTTCTTCCCGGGAGCATCTCATTTATTTCAGATGGGTTTTGCTTTTGTATTTACCATTCTTGCCAGCCTGTTGTTCATGGTTATGCTCAGAAGAATCAAACATCGCAGCCTCATCTATATTCCGCTATTAGGAATCATGTTTGGAAATGTTTTAGCCGGCATCGGAACCTTCTTCGCCTACAAATTTGATATTGTCCAAAACATGGAGACCTGGCTTATTGGCGACTTTTCAAAGGTTTTAAAAGGGAATTACGAACTCATTTATATCAGTTTGCCCCTGGTGATAATCACTTATTTATATGCAAATAAACTAACCGCTTTGGGATTAGGTAAAGATATGGCTAAAAGCCTGGGACTCAATTATAATTTGTTTGTCCTGATAGGACTCACTTGCGTATCATTAACCGTCAGTGCCATAATGATTACAGCAGGAGCCATCCCTTTTTTAGGACTCATTGTTCCCAATATTGTTAGTTTATTTTATGGTGATAATCTAAAAAAATCATTGCCCTACACGGCTATCTTGGGAGCTATTTTAATCTTATTCTGCGACATAATAAGCAGAATCATTATTTATCCTTTTGAAGTGCCCATCGGACTTACAATCGCCATTATCGGAGGTATTTCCTTTATCATTTTCATCAGTAAACGCCTTCGTTATGCTTAAAAAAAGAATCCTTCTTTTAGTAGCCATAGCGATTGGTGTCGTATCCATATATATGTTTACGCTACTGGGCAGCAGTCCGGAATACGTATTCTCCAGACGAGCGACTAAACTGGCAGCAATGCTGCTTATTTCCTGCAGTATCGGATATTCTTCGGTGGTATTCCAAACCATCACAGAGAATAGAATCCTAACGCCTTCCATTATGGGTTTTGAATCGGTATATATTCTGTTTCAAGCACTTATTATTTTCATTTATAATGGATCAGAAGTTCATCCACTGGAATCTCATACCAATTTTATCTTTTCTGTCTTTTTAATGATTGGCTTTGCGTCTATTCTTTATTTGGCATTGTTCAGAAAAGGGAAAGTGAGCGTATATTTTCTGCTGCTCATTGGGCTTATTTTAGGGACTATATTCATGAGTATGACGGGTTTTATAGAACTCTTAATTGATCCCAATGAATTCTCCATCATACAAAAATACCTTTTTGCCAGTTTCAATGATATCAATACCAACTTATTGGGAATTTCGACCATTATCCTTTTATCTACTTTGATTGGGGGAGCTTTTATCCTGCATAAGCTGGATGTATTGTCTCTGGGGAAAGATCATGCTGTAAATCTAGGAATTAATTATCAACGGCTGGTTCAAATCAGTCTTTTGCTCATCACAGTACAGGTAGCCATATCAACGGCTTTAGTTGGCCCGATCACCTTCTTGGGTATTCTTATTGCCAATTTAAGTTATGAATTTCTACCCACTTATAAACATAAATACACCATCCTTGGGGCTTGTCTCATTGGAATAATTTTCGTGGTCGGCGGACAATATTTGGTAGAAAATTTATTCAATATGGCTACAACCATCAGCATACTCATCAACTGTGTCGGTGGTATTTATTTCATTATTCTTCTTGTTAAAAGTCGTACGATATGATTTCGATTAAAAATATAGATAAAAAATATGGTGAACGGTCGATATTAAATAAGTTGACCATAAACTTTCCAAAAGGGAAAGTAACCTCTCTGATAGGAAGTAACGGCACGGGCAAAAGCACTTTATTAGGCGTTGTCAGCCGATTGCTTCCAAAAGATGCCGGGCACATATTTGTATTAGAAAAGGATATTGCCAACATCTCCGGTAAAGCATTCGCCAAACAATTATCCTTTCTGAAACAATCTAATCACACTCATATTCGGCTCAAAGTCAGGGAATTGGTCAATTTTGGTAGATTCCCCTATACGCGAGGGAAACGCATGCAGGAGGAGGATCATCAAAAAGTTGATCGAGCATTACAATTTATGGATTTGGAGGAAATTGCCGACAGCTACATAGATGAACTCAGTGGAGGACAACGACAGCGGGCATATCTGGCATTAGTATTGGCTCAAGATACTGATTATATTTTACTGGATGAACCTTTAAATAACCTGGACATGCGTTATTCCGTACAAATCATGAAAATCCTTAAACAATTTGCTCATGAGTTTGGGAAAACGGTCATCATGATTGTACATGACATCAATATTGCGGCCTATTATTCAGATTACATCGCCGCATTGCAAAACGGTCGCATTGCATACTTTGGAAAAACGAAAGAAATTATTCAACCCCATATCCTCGAGAAAATATTCGGTCTGGAATTCGAAGTAATCGAAAAAAATGACCGTCCTGTTTGTCTCTATTTTAATTAATTCTTAATCTCTAAATCCTTAATCATGAAGTTTAAATTATCATTGATCGCTCTTTTAGCTTGTGTCGTACTTAGTCTTGGATGTCAGAATATGAACAAAAAATCAAAGAAAAAGCTAACGAAAGAAAATTCCATACTTGTACAGGACAAATTCGGAGAAGTGCGTGTTCCTAAATCACCCAAACGCGTTGTTATTTTCCACTTTGGGGCATTAGATATGTTTGAAGCCCTCGGCCTGAGTGATGAAGTTGTCGGCTTCCCCAAACAAATCGTTCCTGATTATCTAAATGAATTGGAAGTTAATGACAGCATCCGAAGTACCGGAAGTATCGTAGAGCCCAACTTTAAGATTGTCAATGAGCTCCATCCTGATCTTATCATTATGGGTGCCCGGCAGAGCGATGCTCGCAAAGAATTCCAAAAAATAGCTCCTACCATTTTCTTTAATTTGGACTACAATCACTACATCGAATCTATCAGTAAA
The DNA here is from genome assembly GCA_035301605.1 of Chitinophagaceae bacterium. GTDB lineage: Bacteria > Bacteroidota > Bacteroidia > Chitinophagales > Chitinophagaceae > FW021-bin31. The sequence continues at coordinate 7,128 of DATGTY010000213.1, forward strand.
AACCTAAAAAGATTCGGTAAAATCTATTCCTTAACAGATAAAGCAGCGGCACTAAATGATACAATGCTGCAAAATATCGAAAACAAAAGAAAAGAATTTTCCAAACTGAATAAAAAAGGACTAATTGTATTATTTAACAATGGGAAATTCAGTGCTTATGGCCCGGGGTCTCGTTTCGGTTTTATTCATAGTCTTTTTGGTATTCCTCCCGTTTCAAAAGATATTGCTGTAGCCAAACATGGGAATTCTATTTCCAGCGAATACATCATGGAACAAAATCCCGATGTTCTTTTTGTTATAGACCGAACGGCTGCTATCGGAGAAGGACATATTCATAAATCAGCTGTAGAGAATGAGTTGGTACAGCAGACCGTCGCTTATAAAAACGGACATATCATATATCTCACTCCTGATTTGTGGTATTTAGCCAGCGGAGGGGTTCAATCTATGAATATGATGACTGACGAAATGGAACAGGTGCTGGAGTAAGTTTTCTGGAGTACATTAAGACCTAAATTTTTCATGTACTCCTTCCGTTTTATCAAATCTTCCTCAAATGAAAAGTTTTATTCCCGATTACAAAATATAAATATCAAATTCTTCCTTTTTTTTGCAAGAATTTAGTCCTGTAGGGAAGAAACTCAGATAAAAACAGGATTTAAAGAAAAACGCATGTCAACGTTTAAAAGTTATACTTATTGGGTGACTCTCCTCGTTGCTCTTTCACTGACTACTTCATTAAATGCAAAGTCAAAAAATGAAGTGTCGGGAAAAGTAACGCAGGAAAACGGACAACCTCTGGCCGGAGTAGAAGTAATGATTATGGAAACAAAATCTCGCGACTATACCAATGAAAAGGGAAACTTCGACTTAAAAAACATTCCTGATGGGACTTATACGATTTACATCAGATCCCTGGGATTCGAATCCTATAAAAAGGAAGTCGAACTCAATAATAGTACGCATTTACAACTCCATTTTACTATGAAAAGGGCGGAATACACCCATTTGAAAGATGTGATTGTTTATGGGAAAACGGATCTACAAAAAGCAAAAGACCAGGCCGTAGCAGCTAAGGTGCTGGATATAAGATCTATCGCTCCTCATCCGTCAACACTTACAGAAATTATGAATAGAACGGCG
>DATGTY010000214.1:0-3867 GCA_035301605.1 Chitinophagaceae bacterium
TTTTTGCCATATAACTGAGCCACAGGATTATCCATATCTAAAAAAGGAGATATATTGTATACCCCTGCAGAATCTCTTACTGGCAAAGTTGGATCAAAATTCAATGCCCCATAAATTGCCCCTGCCTCACCATTGATTCCAAAGCCTATAGGTGCATAATCATTTTTACTATAAGTTGTATTCAAATTTAGTCCAAGTTCGAGCTGCTCTGTAGCTTGAAGGGTCAGATTTACCCTGGCACTATATCTTTTGAAAGAAGAACTTTTAACGACCCCATCCTGGTCAAAATAATTCAGCGAAACAAAATACTGCGCTTTTTTACTTCCTCCTGTAAAGGACAGATTATGATTCTGAACAATTGCATCTTTACGAAATATTTCATCCTGCCAGTTTGTTCCTCCATTAATAATCTTACCTACTTCATTTTCAGAGGAAGCTGCGCCCTCAGCAATTAGGTCATTTAAAACTTCTTTATACTCTTTCGGCTTTAACAAATCAATTTTATGCGCTACATTTTGCACCCCAAAATAAGCATTATAATTCATCTTCAGCCTGCCGGCAGATCCATTCTTTGTAGTTATAATAATCACGCCATTCGCCCCTCTGGCACCATAAATTGCTGTAGCAGAAGCATCTTTTAGCACTTCAATAGATTTAATATCGGCAGGATTAATAGTACTCAGTGGATTGCTGGGCGACCTTGTCCCTACATATTCATTTCCTGTTCCCGTAACCACCGGACTATTATCAATAGGCAGTCCATCTACCACGTATAATGGTCCTGTTCCTGCATTGATAGAACTGGCACCCCGAATACTCACAGACACCCCTCCTCCCGGTTCAGAGCTATTCCGAACAATTTGTACTCCGGAGACCTTCCCCTGCATCAATTGATTGGGAGACGAGGCCACTCCTTTGTTAAAATCATCTTCACTCAATGAAGTAATCGCTCCGGTTAAATCACTTTTTTTCTGTGTTCCATATCCTACAACCACTAATTCGTTCAAGTTGGAAGAAGCCACCTTTAACTGAACATTAATAATATTTTGTTCCCCCACATAGATTGTTTGGCTTTCATAACCCACATAACGAAAGAGGAGGCTATCCGTTTTTTTCGCCTTTATTTCAAAAGTACCTTCCTCAGCTGTTAGTGTCTTCTCTTTACTCTGTTTATCAATAATACTTACTCCGACCAATGGTTCTCCTTGAGCCGTTACTTTACCGGAAATTTTTTGCTGCCCATAAGAAGGAAAGAATGAAAGAGCTAGTATTCCTAAAATGAACAATGTTCTCCAAATAGGAAAAAGGGTATTTTTCAGGCTCATAACAATTAATTTTAACCATTAAATAAGTTGTAGAGCAAGAATACAAAGCAATTATTTTATCTCTTGTCATTTTTGTAGCAAAAAATATAACTTTTGTAGATATAGAATTTCTTCATGGTAATCAATACTAATACTATGATTATTGTACACATTCCTGTAAATTTTGTCCTTTAAATTCTACTGTTATTCACAGTTTCTGTAAATTGAGCGGAAACCCATGAGCGTGCCAATGAAGATTCATCAGATTGTAATATTTTTTTTCTTTCTATTTCTCTCTCCTGTTGTTCATGCTCAGCAAATCCTTTTTAGAAATTATACCGTAGCCGACGGCTTATGTGCAAATACGGTATGGGCCATTTCTCAAGATAACAAGGGATATCTTTGGTTTGGCACTAAAAACGGATTAAACCGTTTTGACGGATATCAGTTTAAGACCTATCGTTTTAATAATGAGAAGCCAAAGTCCTTAGGAAATAATTGGATAAAGACCATTTTCAATTATAATTCAGACAGCTGTTGGATTGGTACAGAAAAAGGAATTTACATACTCGATTTAGCGCATGAAGATTTTCATTTCTTTAAAGCAACCGGTAAAAGAACCATTTTTGACATAAAAAGGGATTCCTCCGAAAACATTTGGATCGCAACCGGGGATGGTGTTTTCAGATACACTCCCCAAACCAAAGAAGTCAAGCACTTCATCCATCACAAAAAAGATTTAAATTCCATTTCCATGGACTTTGTAAGGCGCCTGGCAATAGATCAATCCGGCAATATCTGGATGGGTACCGCCCGGAAAGGAATAGATATCTATAACCCAAAATCACAAACTTTTGAGCATCGTAGAGCAACGGAAAAGCCGGGAAGTCTCTCCAGTAATTTCATCACCGCCCTTTATAGAGACAAGCAAGGAAGAATGTGGGTTGGGACAGAGAAAGGAGGATTAAATTTGTGGAATCCAGACACACAAGGGTTTAAAGTATATAAACACACGACAAAAAATTCTATTAGTGACAATATCATCCATGATATCTATCAACTCAAACCAGAAAAATTATTGATAGGAACAGAGGGAGGATTAGATCTATTAGATATTCCCTCCGGCAAATTCACCAACTATCATTATCATCCTCATAATCCATATAGCCTCAGTGACAATGCGGTATATAACATCTTTCAGGATCACTCTGGCGGCATTTGGATAGGCACCTACTTTGGCGGGGTTAATTATTTTCATCCCAAGCATACCTCTTTTGAACTGTATTACCCTACAGGAGGCGAGAATACCATACACGGGAAAGCTATTAGCGCCATGCTGCAAGTGGATTCCACACATATTTGGATCGGAACAGAAGATGCCGGATTAAATTTATTTAATACACGAACCAAAACCTTTAAGCATTACCCTTTTAAGCCAAATCAGGAAAAGCTCTCTTATCATAATATACACACCCTTATAAAAGACCGGAAAGGAAATATATGGATTGGCACCTTTACGGGCGGCATCAATGTTTACTATCCAAAAACAGGCAAGGTAAAAGTGTATAAGTTTGGGAAAGAGATGGGCGAATCCAGCAATACCAACATGGTATATGCACTCCTTCAAGATCAGATGGGAACCATATGGATTGGAACCGTCGGAGGATTATTTAAATACAATCCGGAGAAAAAACAATTCTCAAAAGTAAATAAATTACAACTGGGGCAAAGCTGGATCTATGCCATCTATGAGGATCATAACGGCGATCTATGGATCGGAAGCCACAATCGGGGACTCTATAAAAAGGATCCCCAAACCAATAATTGGCATCACTATCCCATATCCGAAGAGGCAGATCCATCCCACTCGGAAAAAATAACCAGTATCCGGGAAGGAGACAAACATAAACTATGGATTGGTACTGAGGGCGGAGGACTCTATCTTTTCAATACAAAAACAAAAAAATCGACTTCCTTTAAAAACAAATATGGACTAAAAGCGGATATCGTATATGGTATTCTTAAAGATAAAAAAGATCATCTCTGGCTATCTACAAACAACGGAATATTTGATTTTAACCCCGAAGATACGACAAGCAGACACTATACCCAGTGGGATCACCTTCAGGGAAAACAATTCAATTATAAATCCTATCTAAAAACCCGAGATGGGAAACTTTATTTTGGCGGAGTCAAAGGATTGAATGCTTTTTATCCGGACAGCATTCATTATCACAAAACAAAGCCACAGATTATTTTTACCAATTTTCAATTATTTAACCAAGATATTCCAACCAATACCAAAAAGAGTCCCCTGGATAAAATAATCACTTACACCAACCAACTCACGCTTTCCCATAAACAATCTATGTTTAGCGTAGAATATGCTGCATTAAATTATATAGTGCCCAATAAAACTCAATATGCCTACAAAATGGAAGGCTATGATCAAGAATGGAACGAAGTGGGCTCCCAAAGAAAAGCAACTTATACCAACCTACCCGCAGGCGATTATACTTTTAAAGTAAAAGCAACTGACCTCAATGGCAATTGGCGTCTTCAG
>DATGTY010000215.1:0-7760 GCA_035301605.1 Chitinophagaceae bacterium
AACATGTGTCATAAATTCAGGACCGGCATATCCATGATAGGAAATAGAAGGCTTCCCTTTTTCTCCTTTTTTTGTTGTAATAAGAATAACTCCATTAGATCCTCTCGTACCATAAATAGCAGTAGCAGACGCATCCTTTAATACTTCTATAGAGGCAATATCATTAGGATTTATGTCATTCCATCCTCCGCTAAAAGGCAAACCATCTAATATAATAAGCGGTTTAGTGCTTGCATTAATCGAATTGAGTCCTCTTATGTGAGTAGAAGGAGAGCTCCCCGGAACGGCACTGCCTGAGGAAATATTTACCCCGGCGACACTACCCTCCATAGCTTGCAATACATTGGTCACAGGAAGCTTCTTTAATCTCGACTTGGGAACAGAAGACACCGAGCCGGTTACATCCGAACGTTTTTGCTTTCCATATCCCACAACTACCAACTGATCAAGTTGTTTAGCTGACGAAGATAGTTCTATAGTTAAAGATGCTTGGCCGTTTATCTTTACACTCTTTGTAACATATCCCAAATAACTAACCACTAAAACAGCATCACTAGGAACATTCAATTGAAATTTTCCTTCCACACCTGTCTTCGTACCAGACGATCCACCTTTCTCCCGAATCGTCACCCCGATTAAAGGTTCACCAGAAGCAGCGTCCACAACCTTACCTTTAATCAGATCAGCATCTAGATTTACTGCATTGGCCTGCATACTAATTCCTAAGAAAGTAACTAAAACAAAAAAAGATATTAATATTGCATACCAATTCGCATATTGATAAAGCCCTCTCCCTTTTTGGGATTTTCTAAGTTTAAAAAAATCCTTCATAATTTCTGTTTAATAAACTATTTATTGGGTATAATAATAACGAAAGGCGAACGTTTGCATTTATTAATATCTCTCCAGACGCTATCGTTTGCGTTCAAATATAGAAGAACAAAGAATCTAAAAAAATTCTTTTTTTCACGAACTGCCACGCCCCTTGATTCAATCGATTGCACAATTTTAATACAAATATATGAAGTGTGTAAAAAAAGTGCCCTTCCTGTTTGTATTATGTTATTCGTATTGAACTTCTTGTCCTACGATAGATTTCAATACGAGTCCTACTTAAACACTTTTAAGATTATTTCTTATACAAAAAAAGAGTTTTTTTACTGGGAAAAACTGGAAATTGATCTTTTCTTCTGTCAACTATTTACTTTAATATGCCACTTATATGAGTTTTATAGGAATAATCATTCAGGTTCTTAATCCACTAAAATAAAAAATATGTAACCTGAATAAAGAATAAGGATAAATATCATCCCCTCCGTTTCATATAAGACCCTCTTCCTCCTCAAATTTCTCTCCTTTTCCCTCCCAATAGTTTCTTATCTTTGCACAAAGGCTCAAGAAGAATATAATTATGGCTCATTATTGTGAATCTTTCACGGAATATAAAAGGCTTCCCACTAGGGAAGTAAAAGTAGGAAACCTTACTATTGGAGGGAATAACCCCATTCGTATCCAGACCATGACGACTACGGACACCAAGAATACAGATGAAACTGTAGCTCAAACTATCCGCTGTATTGAGGCCGGGGCTGAACTGGTGAGAATCACTGCGCCCAGTAAAAGAGATGCGGAAAACCTCCGAGAGATTAAAGACCGAGTAAGAGCGCAAGGATATGACACACCGCTAGTAGCTGATATTCATTTTACCCCCAACGCCGCTGAAATAGCAGCCAGAATTGTGGAAAAAGTGAGAGTAAACCCCGGCAATTATGCAGACAAAAAGAAATTCCTGGAAAAAGCCTATACCGATGAGAGTTATAAAGTAGAAATTGACAGAATCAGAAAAAAATTCACCCCTTTAGTTAAAATCTGCAAAAAACATGGCACTGCCATGCGTATAGGGACCAATCATGGTTCCTTGAGCGATCGAATCATGAGCCGATTTGGCGATACTCCCAAAGGGATGGTGGAAAGCGCGATGGAGTTCCTACGCATCGCCAGAGCAGAAGACTTTCATCAAATCATACTGAGTATGAAAGCCAGTAATCCCCTTATCATGGTAAATGCTTACCGCTTACTGGTAAAAACCATGCAGGAGGAATTTGGAGAATGTTACCCACTACATCTGGGCGTAACCGAGGCAGGAGACGGAGAGGACGGCAGAATAAAAAGTGCAATGGGACTGGGAACTTTATTGGAGGATGGCATAGGAGACACGATTAGAATCTCCTTAACAGAAGATCCGGAATTTGAAATTCCCGTATGCCGAGACGTGGTAGAACGTTATAAAAAGAGAGCGTCTCACAAGCAGCCAGAGACCAATTACGAACCGGCTTACGACCCATTAACTTATCAAAGACGGGCAACAGATGTGATCCAAAATATAGGAGGGGAAAAACATCCTGTGGTTATTGCCGACTTTTCAGAAAGCAAACTAACAAAAGAAAATCTAAAAGCTATCGGATATCGTTATATGGAGCCTCAGAATAACTGGATGCTCAACGACTGTCTGGCAGATTATGTCTATACTTCCGGGAAGTATCTTCCCTTTAATCCACCTGAAGAATTAAAAGTTATTTGTGATGCTCAGGTTTATAAAAATGCTCCTGATAAAAAAAATTATTTCCCTCTTTTTACTGCTGAAACATGGTTGGAAAAATTAGACCCTGCTTCCGCCAAGATGAATTTCATTTCGATAGACTGCAAAAAGCTCTCAGAAGAACAATGGAGCCAATTATTAACAGAAGAAAACGACACCCGTATATTTTGTCTTTTCGCCAGTGGAAAGGATTCCATGCATGCTGTTAGAGAAAAAATAAATGAACTTTGGCTGAAAAATCTAAAAATACCCGTAATTTTATGTGTTGAAAGCTTAGATGCGACCATAGATAAACAGCTCATCCATTTTGCCAGTGAGGCCGGAGCTTTACTTTTGGAAGGTATGGGAAACGGAATTTGGCTAAAAAACCATGAAGACCTGTTACAGAATCCCAAAATCAGCGGTCGTACCTATTTGGAAATGAATGACAACAATCAGTTCTTAAACAATACGGCATTCTCTATACTTCAGGCATCCAGAACAAGAATTACGAAAACAGAATATATTTCTTGTCCTGCATGTGGCAGAACATTATTTGACTTGCAGGAAGTAACAGAAAAAATACGCGAAAGAACCTATCATCTGAAAGGCGTGAAGATTGGCATTATGGGGTGTATCGTAAATGGCCCCGGAGAAATGGCCGATGCAGATTTTGGATATGTGGGAAGCGGCCCCGGAAAAATCACCCTTTATAAGGGAAAAGAAGTGGTTAAGAGGAATATTCCGGAGGCTACAGCTGTAGATGAATTGATTGTTTTATTGAAAGAAAATAACGTGTGGATAGATCCACCTCATTCTTAATCATTAAAATGCAAAGAATATGGAAAAGCTTAGTTCAGATCAAATTGATGAAATTGCCGAAAATATTGGCATGGGCATGCTTTGCTTTTATCATGTTCCAGCTGACGAAATTATTTCTCTTCCGGCTGAGACAACCGAGATAAATGCGGATTACAGTGCCATATACTCGGCGGAAGAAATCGCCAACAGAAAACGACTAGACGAGATTGAGCGTCATATTAACGAATACATCTCTTTCGAGAAGATGAGTTCCCGAAACGCCTTCGATGCCATGCGTGCTTTTGGGTTATCTATCGACCACGACACCATTCGTGATAACCTCCTAAAATCACTCGATCGACCACACCCTTTTAACTCTTTCAAAAAGGCATTACAATCCTTACCCAAAGAGATTAATAAAAGGTGGACTTCCTTTAAAAACAGGAAAACACGCAAATGGGTAGAAGAGCAATTAGAGTTATATCAATTTTAGCAGCTTAGTTCCAAACATACTACACTCCCTATATGAACTTTCAGGATCTCTATCAGGGCTTCCTCATGGGCATTGAAAACATGAGTATTGTAGAAGCTATTGCCGTTATTTTTGCTGTTATCAGCGTCTTTTGCGCTAAAGCAAACAGTGTTTGGGTATATCCAACCGGTATTGTTGGTATCGTTTTTAGCATTTATATTTTTATAGACACCGAATACAAACTATACCCGGATGCAGCACTCAATCTCTATTACTTAATTATGAGCATTTACGGTTGGTACTTTTGGACACATACACGGGGAAAGGCAACAGAGACTCCCATTACTTACTGCAATAAAAAAGAATATTTATGGGCTGCCCTCATATTCATAGGATTGTGGGGCGGATTGTATTGGTGGCTCACCACCTACAACATCAATGACGTACCAAAGATGGACTCTTTCACCTCTGCTTTAGCTGCAACCGGCATGTGGCTGTTGGCCAGACGTAAAATAGAAAATTGGCTGGCTTTAGCAGTAGCCGATTTTGTGGATATAGGCGTATATTTCTATAAAAGGTTGTTATTATTTAGCTTTCTGAATGTATTTTACGTCGTAATTGCTATCTTGGGTTACATTGCTTGGAAAAAATGGATAGAAAAACAACAAAAATACCAGATTTCCTTATCTTAGACGAGAAAACTATTGGCTTTAAGGAGAATAATTTCTTTCAAGATGCTTTGAAGACAAGGAAAGTAGATATCACTTAGCTATTGAAGTCCTTTTGCATGAATTTTGTAAATGTATTATTACGATGAAGAATATAAAAATACTTTTTTCCATCTCGCTTTTGTTGCTCATCGCAGCACCGGTTGTTTCTCAAAACATCACTTTTTCAAAACCATTGAAGCCTGATGATTATAGAAATACCGAATTCGAAATTATCGGAAAATTAAAAGCAGGGACGCCATCTCAAGATCAATATGACAGTCATATTCTGATTTACAAAAATAATAATGGGCACCAAAGAATATCCGTCTATGCGCCAGACATGACCTTCATTGGGAATGTGCAGTTAAAGTTTTTAACAGAAGGATTAATCGGCGTGGATTTCCTTGCTTTTCCCGATCATTTTATGATGTTATATCAGTATCAAAAGGGCGCATATGTTTATTGTAAAATGCTGTTATTTAATGGGAATGGACAAATCATTAAAAACCCTGAAATGATTGACTCCAGTAAAGTGGGTAACGGCAAAGTAAAATCCAGAATATACTCCATGGTTCGTTCCGACAACAGAGATCGAATTCTAATTTACAAAATAAATCAGGATAGTGATTTCAACAATATCTTTTATACCTTCTTGTATGATAATCAGTTGAAATTCTTAAGGAATAGCCGTCTTACCTTACCAATGAAAGACCGCAGATCTTTTTTATCTGAATTTCACCTCTCCAACAGGGGCTTGTTCTATTTTATCAGAGCCAGACAACGGAATAAAAACAGCCGGCTTACTCAGGCAGACTTGATTATTAAACGACCTTTCTCAGATACTTTTTCTGTCCATGCCATTCCGCTCAAGGATATCTCTATTGGGAAAGTTAAATTAAAGCTTGATCACAAAAACAGCACTATTTATTCAGCAGCATTCTACGTAGAAGGACGACGCGGAGATGTTGCAGGATTATTCACAGGAAAATTCAGCCTGGCCAAAAAGGAATTTACTCAACTAAAGACGCGCCCATTCGATAAGCAGCTTTTGGAGAATGCCAATGAAAAAGGGAAGAGCAATGACGCCTTTGACGATTACTATATTCGTAATTTAACCATCAACGGGAAAGGAGGGTTTCTTATTACCGCCGAAGAATATTACACCTCCTCCAATTATAATGGATGGGGGCCAATGAATGGCTGGTATGGTCGTCCGATGGGTATTTCTCCCTATTATTATCCCGGGTACAGTTCTATGTATTACAGTCCGTTTTCGCCCTATTACTACAATCCTTATGGAAGAAGACAACAACAAAGCAACGTGTATCACTATAAAGACGTTGCCATTCTCTCCTATGACAGTACCCTTTCATTGGCATGGAGTAACTTCATTAGGAAAGATCAGGAAAGTGCAAACTCAGCTTCCCTACTTTCTTACAAAATGATAAATATTTCAAGCGCACTACTATTCATCTACAATGATCCATACCGCAGATCTTTTTTACTTTCTGCCATGAGCGTGTCTCCAAATGGAAAATTAGAACAGCTTCCGACCCTCCGGGGACAGGATAGGGGCTTTAAGTGGATGCCGCGCTATGGTCGTCAAATAGGTGCAAGAACAGTAATTATTCCCAGTATTTATGATAATTATCTTTCCTTTGCGAAAATAATTTTCTAACATAAAGTATTCAAACGTGAACAAATGGCTTAGAACAGGAGCGCCTTCCACCCTCTTCTTATTGCTTATTTATGCGCTAGCAATTAATTTTTTCTATCTATCACATCCGATAGCTCCGGTCATTTCGTCATCTTTGGTACCGAAAGGAGCAGGACTCTTATATATTCCATTCATTCACTGGCTGCAAAATAGTGCAGGATTTACCGCCCAAGGATTTACAATCCTTGCATTTGTGATCCTTTTTTTGGAAGCCATCGTTCTCAATGCTATTGTAAATCGCTATAACATCCTTCCGGGAGTCTCCTTTTTCACGGCTTTCTGTTTCCTGCTCTTCTCCTCTTTTTTCCCGAGTTGGCATACCATCTCTGCACAATTAATCTCCGGATTATTTCTGTTGTTATTCACACATCAATTATTTAAGCTTTTTGACAATACAGCACCACGAGCAACCTCTTTTAATCTCGGTTTATTAGCCGGAATAATGGGATTTTTTTACCAGCCGGCATTAGGTCTTATTCTCCTTGCCTGGATGGGATTGTATCTGGCACGGTATTTTAAGCTTAGTGAATGGCTGCTGGTCTTACTCGGATTATTATGTCCCTGGTACTTTCTTTCAAGTTTTTTATTCTTAACCGATCAACTTTCAATGCTTGCCCAGCTTCAGCCCCCCGGTCTCAGCATACCAACGGCGCAACTGGAAACAGCGGTAATCATCGGTCTATTGACATTGATTCTTTATTTTCTCTATGGCAGCATTCGCCTGCAACAAGAATACTCCTCTTTACCCATACAAAATAGAAAACTATGGTCTCTTGTATTGGCATTCACTGTCATTACCATTCTTCTTCCCCTTTTACCGGCTCAATTTCATATCAACGGTTGGCTCCCGGCTTTCTTTCCGATTTCTATATTAATAGCCTCCGGTTTTTATAGTACGAAAAGACGTTGGATTGGGCGATTACTGCATTTTCTTGTATTGGGACTCGTCATATATATACAATGGTTCCAATGAAATCTTTGTTAAAAATCAATAGATAAGAACTGGAATTAAAAGAAGCGGCGTATTTTTGCCAAGCATCGACCGTAGATTATTTTCGTTTTTTCTTTTAAAGAAATGTAAAAAATTAAACTTAATTAAACCTTTTGATAAATGAAATTTGGAGTAGTTGTTTTCCCGGGTTCTAATTGTGACAGAGATATGATAGATGCCTTACGCTATGATCTTCAACAAGAAGTAAGAGAGCTTTGGCATAAAGACGAGCATTTAGAAGGATTTAGTAAAGAAGACTGTATTGTATTGCCGGGAGGATTTTCATATGGAGATTATCTTCGTTGTGGTGCCATTGCACGCTTCAGTCCGATGATGAAGGCGGTAATTCAATTTGCTCACCAAGGTGGTAAAGTATTGGGGATTTGCAACGGGTTTCAAGTGCTTTGTGAATCCGGTTTATTGCCTGGCGTGTTATTACAAAATGATCATCAACAATTCATTTGTAAAAATGTTTTCCTAAGACCGGAAGC
>DATGTY010000216.1:0-3457 GCA_035301605.1 Chitinophagaceae bacterium
TAGAGCGAGAGTCGGTTTAGCATCCTTATCGGGGAGTATGAATAAAACAGATGTTCTTCGCGAGATTGAACACCAAAGGGTGTGTGAGTTGGCTGAAGAAGGAACCCGTTGGTATGATTTGTTAAGATGGGATGGAAGTATTGATGGAGGCTTAACAATAAAACAATGCCTAACTCAACATGGAGCCATTGGTGCTGCAACCTTTAATCCTAAGAAGCATAAATATTTGCCTATACCATTATCTGAAATTGATACAAACCCAGAAATTAAACAGAATAATGGTTATTGATTTTCCTTCTTTGGATATTTCTTTCTTATCGTTGTCTATTGGTTTCCTTCTTATTGAATAGTTTTCATTTGTCATCGCTAAATTAGTCGATTGTAATGGGGTGATACAAATGGTTATGAAATAAGTATGTCTTGTTCGTAATTTTATCCATCAATTGTGTATGTTTTACTATTGATTAAACGATTCAAAAAGATCAATTTTGACTTTGTATTTTTATATATTGATAGGGGCATATAAAACCTATATTTAATAAAGTATAATTTAAAATAACTGCATTATCATGGAAAAGAACACGATAAAAAAAAAACTAATCCTTTTGTTGAGCTGCGTCCTGTTTATGGAAGTGTGTCTGTCATGTACATCTCTCGATAATGATTCTAATCATATTGATCTTTCGGGGGAATGGGCTTTTCAGATAGATTCCCTGGATGTTGGAATACAACAGGCCTGGTACACGAAAGATTTAAAGGATAAGATCCACCTACCGGGTTCCATGACGACGAACGAGAAGGGGAATGACATTACTTTAGAAACGCCCTGGACGGGAAGTATTCAGGATTCTTCCTTCTTTACAGACGATGACTATGCCCAATATAGGCAACCAGGAAATATTAAAGTCCCTTTTTGGCTGCAGCCTGTAAAATATTATAAAGGAGCGGCCTGGTATCAAAAGGAAATCACTATTCCTGATTCCTGGGAAGGAAAGTATGAGGAATTATTTATTGAACGAGCACATTGGGAAACGAGAATATGGATTGATAATAAAGCCGTGGGAATGCGCAACAGTCTTGGAACGCCGCAAATTTATGATTTATCTAAAGTGCTCACACCGGGTAAGCATACTTTGACTATACGTGTAGATAATCGAATAAAGGACATTAATATTGGTAAGAATTCTTCCAGCATTACTGATCACACCCAAACCAACTGGAACGGGATGGTTGGAGATCTTTATATTATAGCAAAACCTGTATTACATATTGCAGATGTTCAACTATATCCTGATATAAAAAACAAGACAGTGGTTGCTAAAGTGAAAGTACATTATTCGGGTTCACAAAAAATAAACGGACGACTTCGATTGATGGCCACTTCTGATAATTCCAATGCAGAGACACTGAAACCATTGGAGAAACAGATGGAAATAAAAAATGGGAATAAAGAATTTACAGTGACTTATCCCATGGGAGACCATCCCCTGTTATGGGATGAATTTAATCCTAATCTTTATTCCATGAAAGTAGAGATAAAAAGTGACGAGATGAAAGATTCAGATAAAGAGGTTTTTGGAATGCGTGATTTTTCTACAAAGGGAACACAATTCATGATTAATGGAAAGCCCACTTTTCTTCGGGGGACTTTGGAATGTGCTACTTTTCCGAAAACAGGATATCCGTCAACTTCCCTGGATAAATGGTTACATATTTTTAAAGTGTGTAAATCTTACGGATTGAACCATATGCGGTTTCACTCCTGGTGCCCGCCCGAAGAAGCCTTTGAAGCGGCAGATCAAGTGGGATTCTATTTACAGGTAGAAGCAAGTTCATGGGCAAATCAGGGGGCTACTATTGGCGATGGCAAGCCTTTGGATCAATATATTTATGATGAAAGTAATCGGATGGTCAAAGCCTATGGTAATCATCCTTCCTTTTGTATGATGGCATACGGGAATGAACCTGCAGGAAAGCATTCTGTAAAATATTTAACAGATTTCGTTAAGTATTGGGAAGCGAAAGACTCCCGTATATTATATACAACGGGGTCCGGATGGCCTGTTATCCCCGAAAGCGACTATAATAGTACGCCTGCTCCCAGGATTCAGCAATGGGGGCAGGGACTAAAAAGTATTATCAACGGACAGGCGCCACGAACTAACTATGATTGGAGAAATATTATATCTTCTTATAAACAGCCTACGGTTAGTCATGAAATAGGACAATGGTGTGTATATCCTGATTTTAAGGAAATTCCGGAATATGACGGCGTACTTCAGGCTAAAAATTTTGAGATTTTTCGGGATCGACTTAAAAACCATGGAATGGCCAACTTGGCAGACAGTTTTCTTCTCGCTTCAGGTAAATTACAAGTGTTATGCTATAAGGCTGACATTGAGGCTGCTCTGAGGACTCCTGGTTTTGGGGGTTTCCAATTATTAGGTTTGCATGATTTTCCTGGGCAGGGAACTGCCTTGGTAGGGGTGTTGAATGCCTTTTGGGAAGACAAAGGCTATGTAACGGGGGAGGAGTATAGTCAATTCGATAATTCAACGGTTCCCCTGGTTCGTTTGCCTAAAATGATTTATATGAATAATGAAAACTTAAAAGCAGAGGTGGAAATAGCACATTTTGGGCCTCATCCCTTAAAAGAAGTGACCCCGACTTGGTCTTTAACAAGAAAAGACGGATCTGTTTATGAGAAAGGTAAGTTAGCAACCACTAACATCCCATTGGGGAATGCTTTTCAATTGGGTACAATAAAACAGTCTTTAAATAATATTAAAAAAGCGGAAAAGTTAACCCTGACAGTTTCGGTTAAAGGATTTGAAAACTCCTGGGATATTTGGGTTTATCCTGCTCATTTGCCTACAATTACCGACCAAAATAAAATCAAAGTTACTCAGACTTTTGATCCTTCGATAGTGAAAGATTTACAAGATGGGGGAACCGTATTATTGACATTACCTAAAGGGAGTATAAAACCGGATAAAGGAGGAAATATAGACATTGGTTTTTCGAGTATTTTTTGGAATACGGCGTGGACTGGTGGACAAGCTCCCCAGACTTTGGGTATTCTTTGTGATCCTAATCATCCGGCTCTTCAGTCCTTTCCTACCTCTTTCCATAGTGACTGGCAATGGTGGGATCCTGTGACCCATGCTGATGCTATTCGACTTGATTCGGTAAGTTTTGATATTAAACCCATAGTAAGGGTTATAGATGATTGGTACACCGCCCGCCCTTTGGGATTAATTTTCGAATGTAAGGTGGGAAAAGGGAAATTGTTGGTTTCCAGCATAGATTTAATCAAAGACAAAGCGGATAGGCCAGTGGCAAGACAATTATTATACAGTTTGAAAAAATATATGAGTAGTAAGAATTTCAATCCATCTGTTCAAGTACCTGCTGAAAAAATTAAAGCACTCCTTGTCCATTAATCTTTTGAAAAAAA
>DATGTY010000217.1:0-3175 GCA_035301605.1 Chitinophagaceae bacterium
TCCGAAAAAAACTATTCCAACATTATTCCACATAAAAAAAAGATATTTCCCGCCCGGAAGCAGAAATTGAGGTCTTGGAGGCTCAAATTTGGTATGAAGAACAAGTTTTGGGATTGGGTCTTGAATTTGCCCGAGCAGTCAATGCTGCGGTATCCTCAATAAAGAGAAATCCTTATGCTCATAGACTAATTGCGGGAGACTTCCGTCGAATAATTTTAAGACAATTCCCTTACTTCCTTAACTTTATTTACCTAAATCAACAGAAATTGTTGTTGTTTCCTGCTTCCATCATCGTCGCGAACCCGGGACATGGCATTAGACAAGCTAACATATTTTTAGAAGTCAGTCAATGCCTTCGTGAATTCAGCTTGTTTGTCAAGGTCAAAACCTGAAAAATATTTTTGGGTGGTAGAAAGATTTGAATGTCCCAGAGCCTGGCTGGCCATTTCAAGCGGAGCACCTCCCCTGACCAAAATCGTAGCAAAAGAATGTCGGGCTACATAGGTGGTCAATTTGAGGTCAAAATTAAGTTCTTTACCTATCTGTTTCAACCACTTGTTAGTGTCTTTAATAAACTGGGCTATCCTCTTCTCTGCTATTTCCAATGAATCTCCATCCCTTATAATATGAAAAAGGAAAGATTCTTTTGATTTATATGGATTACCCCATTTATTGATAATTTCATCGATCTTTTTATTTCTCAAAGCCATAATTTAGGAGGATCACTGCGTTTGGTATTGGCTGTTTTAGCCCTTTCAAATGTTATAGTTTCCGTATTCACATTTTTCCATTTAAGAAAGGCAATATCTTTCATATTGATCTGTTCTATGGCTAAATGAGGCCGAAATTTTTGTAAAGAAGTGAGTGCAGCATTATAGCTCTCGGCCGTTCCATATTGATTATTTTTCTTTAATTTTTCAATATAAAAATCATAGGCCGCTTCAAGAGTTTGAAAAGTAATTTTATTGTCGAAAAATTCTTTTTCAAACTGACTAAACGAAAATGGATGTATAGATTCACTGGTTTCTTGGGCATCTTTTTCAATATCATTCAGCATATGCTTTAATTTCCGCAGTTTCCCTTTTGCTGTATCGCGCGTAATCATTTCCCATTCTCGGGGTGCCACATCATATCCAACACCATAATATTTCCTTCTTCTATTATGAGTTATTCTAAGTTTTATCGGAAATTCATCCGAAGCTTTTTTTCTCCTTGTATCCAGTATCATTTTTAAGGAGACTTTTTGGGTTTTCATATCTCTTTATTTTATCGCTTAAATCACAATTTGATACACAATTTGATACACATTTTATGAAGATATCTAAAAATATACTGGTATCAAAAGTAAAGAAATAATCTTAAAAAGCAATAGGGGAAAGGGTTTTAGACAATAAGAAAAAATAACTGTTTATAACTAAAACCATTATTTTTTTGACTACGGATCAAGAGGTTCCAGGTTTGAATCCTGGCGGAGTCACTAACATAGTAAAGGGTTTCAGCTTTCCAGTTGAAATCCTTTTTTTATATTTATTTCAACTGAAAGTACTTTTCTGCCATCTCCCTAATATTATTTCCAATAGCCAGCGAAGCAGTAGCTGCAGGAGAAGGCGCATTCAGCACATGAATACTGCTATCTTTATATTCTATCTTAAAATCATCTCTTGTATCACCCTGCTGATTCAGCAATAATGCCCTTACACCGGAACGTCCAGGTTTAATATCTTCCATAGCCAAGCTAGGAATAAGCCCTTGTAAATTTTTCAAAAATAGTTTTTTGGAAAAAGCGCGTCTATATTCATTGATTCCAAAGCTCATATTATTAAAAAACAACTTCCATGTACCGCCGTAACCCAACGAATCTCGCGTATCTTTCCAATCAAAATCAGTTTTTCCATACCCCTCCCGTTTAAAAGTAAATACGGCATTCGGACCACATTCAATATCTCCGGTTGTCATCCGGGTAAAATGCACGCCTAAAAAAGGAAAATCAGGATTAGGTACAGGGTAAATTAAGTTCTTCACTTTTCCCTTCGCTTCTTCTGTAAGTTCATAATAATCTCCACGAAATCCAACCACCTGTTCTTTTATCTGTACCCCATCTTCTCTAGCTAATCGATCGGCCTGTAATCCACCACAAAATATTAGTTTCTTAGCAGAAAAAACGCCTTTATTGGTCTCTATCAAATTTAAATCTCCTTCCTTACTAAAGTGCCTTGCAGGCGTCTTTAGATGTAATTTACTTTCAGACTGAATAGACAAAGCAATTTCTGCCATTTTTTCCGTCGCAGCCACATAATCAATAATTCCGGTATAAGGAACCCAGATGCCGGCTATGCCTTCACAATAGGGTTCGTGTTCCTTAATCTGCCTTCCATCTATTTTTTCAATGTTTTTCAGACCATTTTCTAATCCAATATTAAAAATTTTATCCAGATAAGGCAATTCTTCTTCCCGGGTAGCCACCACTACCTTCCCACAGACATCGTGTGGAACCCGGTGTTCTTTAGCAAAATCCACTAGCTCTTCTCTTCCACGCACGCAGTTTTTAGCCTTTAAAGATCCGGGGTTGTAATATAAACCGCTATGTAAAACACCCGAATTATGTCCTGTTTGATGAGCTGCTAAATGATCTTCTTTTTCCAAAAGAAGTATTTTTAAATCAGGAAATCGTTTTTGTATTTTATAGAAAGTAGCAGCTCCAACAATACCACCACCAATAATTGCTATATCAAAGATTGTATTTTCCAAAAGAATAAAGGATTTAGATTGAGTTGCAAATTTAGGGATTTTTACAAACTCCTGTCATAAAGAAAAGAGAGATATGCGAAATAGAAAGCTTTATTCATCTCCTCTGCAGACCAATCAAATGCGCTAAAATACAAATTTGTCCGTATTATGTCATATTTTTATAGAAAGGACCTTTACAATCAATGATAAGCTGTATATTTGCATTTCAATAATCAATCAAAAACAGTACTTTGTTATGAAAAAATTAATGATTCTATCTGTTGCATGTGCAACTTTCATGTTAGCTGCATGTGGCGGAAGTAGCAACAAAAGTAATTCTTCTAACACTTCTACAGAAAGTGCAACTAGTACAGAAGCTTCAAGCACAGGATCTTCTAGTTCTTCTGAAGCCTCGTCTTCAGCAGATCAAAATGCCGAAAACACTATT
>DATGTY010000218.1:0-5711 GCA_035301605.1 Chitinophagaceae bacterium
ATTTGGATGCAAGATAAGGAAGCTGTTATCTCTGCCCCCTGGTCAATTCATGCCGGCTCAGGCACCTCCAATTATACTTTTATATGGGGAATGGCAGGTGAAAACCTGGATTATGATGATATGGATAAATGGGAAATTAACAATTTGAAGTAATGAGTCTATTTTTTTATCATTCGATATACCCATTTTTTCACCTAAATCAACCAATCATCAATTAAACTAAATCAACCAATCTCTTAATCAATCATGAATTTATTCGATTTAACCGGAAAAACAGCACTCATCACAGGAGCTACGCATGGCTTGGGAATGGCCATGGCTAAAGCACTTGGACAAGCAGGTGCCAATATTGTCATTAATGGACACTCTTCTCAAGAAAAAATAGACAATGCTATAAAAGAATATGCCGAAGCAGGAATAGAAGTCAAAGGCTATCTTTTCGATGTCACTAAAGAAGAGCAAGTAAAGGAATACGTTAAGAAGATAGAAAATGAAGTTGCACCCATCGATATTTTGGTGAATAACGCGGGAATTATCAAAAGAATCCCCATGACTGAGATGTCTGTAGCAGAATGGGAAGAAGTTGTACGTACGGATCTCACTTCCCCTTTTATCATGTCTAAAGCTATTGTTCCCGGTATGATAGAAAGAAAAAGCGGAAAAATTATCAACGTTTGTAGCATGATGAGTGAACTCGGACGCGAAACGGTAGCTGCTTATGCAGCTGCAAAAGGCGGTTTAAAAATGCTAACTCAAAGCATGGCTACAGAATGGGCAAAACATAATATTCAAGTCAATGGAATAGGACCGGGATATTTTGCTACCAGTCAGACAGCTCCGTTGCGTGTGCCCGGTAATTCATTCAATGAATTTATTATTAGCCGTACTCCTGCCGGAAGATGGGGAGATCCCGATGAATTAGGAGGTCCTATCGTATTTTTATCTTCGGAAGCCGGTGATTTTGTCAACGGACAAGTGCTTTACGTAGATGGTGGCATATTGGCCACGTTAGGTAAAGCTCAAGGAGAATAACTATATCATCACATTTAGGGGCTTGAAAACCATCTGATTTATTTGTCAAGTCCCTTTTATTTCTCTGCACCTTTTCCCATCCTCTTTTCCATCATTCAATACTATAAAAACATCAGATGGACAACATAATACAAAAACGACTTCTGCTTCCAATTATAATGCTTTGCATTTTCCCACTAGCTACTCACAGTCAGAATAAGACAGACGGCCAATTGGAAAGAAGATATCTTGTAGAAAGTCTCATTAAAATAGCTGATCCGGTTTTATCAGCATTAAGTCAAAATCAATTAGTGGAAAAAATGCCGGTAGAAGAAGTTGGTAACAGAGCCCGTGAAAAGTACACTTATCTTGAAGCTTTTGGCAGGCTACTTGCAGGAATGGCGCCATGGCTCGAACTAGGTCCCGATACAAGTGAGGAAGGTCAATTACGTGCTAAATACATCCAATTAGCAAGAAAATCACTCCATAACGCAACTGATCCTGAAAGTCCGGATTTTATGAATTTCAATGAAGGAGCACAACCTTTAGTAGATGCCGCATTCTTAGCGCAAGCACTTATTCGCGCTCCCGAACAGCTATGGAATCCACTCAATCAGGAAACCAAAGATAATATTATCAATGCTTTAAAATCTACGAGAGTAATTTCCCCCTACAACAACAATTGGGAACTATTTAGTGCCATGGTAGAAGCTGCACTCTTAAAGTTCACCGGAGCATGTCATAAAAAGCCAATACAAACTGCTATAGAAGATCACATGAAATGGTATGTAGGAGATGGAACATATGGAGATGGGCCCCATTTTCACTGGGATTACTATAATTCCTACGTTATTCAGCCTATGTTATTAGAGGTGCTACATGAATGGGTAGTCTCAGGCATTGGTTCCGAAAGGGATTATGATAAACTATATCAAAAAACTTTAAAAAGAGCCCAACGTTATGCCTATATCCAGCTATCCCTCATTTCTCCTATCGGCACATATCCTCCTATTGGTCGTTCATTAGCCTATCGCTTCGGAGCTTTTCAATTACTTTCTAAAATGGCTCTTATGGGAAATTTACCTCAAGACATAAAACCTCAAGAAGTACGTGCTGCATTATATACTGTAATCAAAAGACAAATTTCTGCTTTAGGAACATTTGATAAAGAAGGTTGGTTACAAATAGGAATGGTTGGCCACCAAAGAGCTATTGCACAATCGTATATTTCGACCGGAAGTCTATACCTTTGTTCGGAAGCCTTTCTTATTCTTGGACTTCCTAAAAATCATATTTTTTGGCAAGGGGCTGACCAACCTTGGATATCAAAAAGAGTTTGGAATGGCGAAAATGTGTCTATCCACCACGCTATAAACTAGTTCATGATAATTTTTGGGATGAAGATAAATATTGTAAAAAAATATCTACCTTCATCCCAAAAAGTTTATGCTCAGTATTACACAGATTCTGACCGTCACTTTTACCTTATTTGCCATTATAGACGTCCTCGGTTCCACACCAATATTTATTTCTCTAAAACAGAAAACCGGCTCTCTCAGCGGAGCAAAGGCCTCAATTACATCAGGAATTATTATGATATTATTTTTGCTGTTGGGGGAGAAATTATTAAATGTTTTAGGTGTCGATGTTAGTTCTTTTGCTATTGCCGGTTCTATCATTCTCTTTCTCATGGGATTAGAAATGGTATTGGGCGTAGAGTTTTTCAAAAGCAACAATGACGCGGGGAAAGCAGGCAGTTATGTTCCTGTAGCCTTCCCACTTATAGCAGGATCAGGTGCATTAACTACTATTATTTCCTTGAAAGCAGATTTCGCATTTATCAATATACTTATAGGAATTATTATTAACATGATTGTAGTTTATTTCGTGATACGAAACCTACATAGAATAGAGAAAATGCTTGGAAAATCAGGGCTCATGGTTATTCGGCAATTCTTTGGAATCATTTTGCTAGCCATCGCCATTCGTATGTTTAAGTCCAGTATCGGGCTATAAAACCAAAAGCTCAAATTATGCTATTATCTCAGTTGAATAGCGGCCTTCATTCCTATTTGATAGGGAAACTCAGCCACCGCATTATTATCTTTATAAGAAGACATTAACTGATATTCTAAAGAAGGTCCTATAGAAAATCCAAGATGCTGACTCAGCGGAACATCCATAGATATTTCAAGCATTAAATTGCTATTCCAGGCTCTTAAATCTTTCCCTGTTTCAGGATTAGTAAAATACCTATTTTGACCGGCATCATATTCCATAGCATTGGCATTCATTAAATAAGTAAGTCCTACCCCAGTCATCACTGATAAGGATAATTTATCAGGATTTCCAAAGTTATATCCAATTAATAACGGCAATTCCGCACGTAAATATTGATTATCAAATGCCACCTTATTATTATCAGGATTCATGTCACTTGACGCAGCAAAATTTGAAATAGAATTATCTCTCACAGTCAAAGGCTCCACCATCATATAGCGTGCTTGTCCATCTCTGTCCGCGAGACTTGATGGCTTATAAGCAGTAATATTATAGCTCGTTTTCTGCAATGCAAGTCCTGTTTCAAATTCCCATTTTTTATGTAGTGTAACCTCCATTCGCAAACCGGCGCCCCAGCCCCAGTCTCGACTTTGTTGAAGCTGTTGTGCACTCCCTTGTTGAGAAGGAGTCTCTTGTTGTCGCTCTGATAACTGAACTAAAGTTTGATTTTGTACTGCTCCTGATGCAAACCTCCTGTCCGGAGATACCGGATTCACATCTAATTTTCGATAACTCATTCCCGGTGCAAAATATGCACTAAAAGCTATATCAGAGGTCTTTTTTATTTCTGTTTTTATATCTTTAGAAGCTATATAAGAACGAATCTTAGATTGTATATATTCCTCAGGATAGTGCAAGGTTTCCCTTGGGTACAATGTAATTTCCTGATGCTTAAAAGAAGTATTGTTGGCAATAAATGGCAACGAATTATTCTTTTTATTATCTTTAGAAACCTCAAGGATAGCATTGTTATTTTTTGCTACAACTTCTTTCCTGTTGTGCTCTGTTTTTTGTTTATCTTCACCAAAAACGAGTTTATCGCTTTCTACAATATCTTTTTTATCTTTTTGAAGTTGATTTTCTTCTGTATAATGTTCCTCCTGCGGTGCTACAGTTTTTGTTATCCCTCGAGGTACAACTGCATTTTTCGTCGTTGAACCTTGCAAAAAGTATAATCCCAGACCAATAATAACTATAAGTGCAGCTGCCACTGCGCCCCATTTAAGAAAAATCACTTTATTAGATCCGGAAGCAGATAGTTCTTTGCTCACCTTTTCCCAAACCTCATCAGAAGGCTGCACCACATAATTTTCAGCTGCTTGTTTCAGCTGCTGTTCCAATTGATCTTTATTTCTTCTATCCTCAATCATTTTTCCCTCCCTCTGAATCCTGCATTTTAATTTTGTCGTAAGCAGCCTGTATTTCCCGCAACATCTTTTTTCCTCTAGAATACTGCGAACGTGATGTACCTTCAGAAATATTCAGCATCTCCCCTATTTCCTTATGCGCATATCCCTCAATTGCATAAAGGTTAATCACTGTTTTGTACCCCTCTGGTAACTGATTCAGCATACTCATAATATCCTGTGTCCGCAAGTTCATATCTGTCTTATCTATTGCCTTAGGAAAAACATCTTCCACATTCAGCTGTTCTTTAATTTTCTTATTTTTTTTCAAAAAATTGATCGATGTGTTCACCATTATTCGTCTAATCCATCCTTCCAAAGACCCTTTAAATTGAAACTGGTTTAAAGACGTAAAGACGCGAATAAAACCTTCCTGCAAAATATCTTCTGCATCGGCTTTATTTTGTGCATAACGAAGACAGACCCCCATCATCTTTGGACTAAAGCGGTCATAAAGGCACTTTTGAGCCTTCGCATTCCCTCTGCAACATTTCTCTACGAGTAAGGATTCTTCCTTACTTGTCTTTTGGGTCAACTTTTTTTTATAGATAGACAATAAAGTGCTCCTTAACGTTGCTTTAAAAAATAAAATTCTTTAGAAATCTACACCAAGTGCAAAATACCACATTGGTTTTCCATGAAAGAACCCATTAGCCATCGGCCATGCCGCATCTACACGAAGAAAATAACCGGCAATTTTGGTACGTGCCCCAAAACCATATCCTCCCACGAAAGGACCTAATGGGTTATTTTTAATTTTCACCAACACACTCCCATTTGTATTAGAAATATAACCACTTTTCTGATTAATTTCTCCAACCTTCCCATTCCAGGCTGTTCCGATATCCATAAAAGAAGTAATCTGAAAATTTCTAATTAACCCGGAACTTATAGGATGATTAATAAAAGTAGCAAACACCGGCAATCGTAATTCCGTGTTTATTAAGGCTACATTATTTCCGTGTTTCACATTTTGCTTATATCCTCTGAGGTTTTCAGACAATGTCTGAAAAGCATAATTTGCGGTGGCAATTTCCTGATTCGAAGGGGCATTTGTTTGATTATATTTTGGTCCCAGCCAATTATCTACACCTCCTAAATAATAAAGCACCTTTCTATTTCCCCAGCTAAAATCAGCCGCAAAACGGGTAGCCCAAATAAAATTCTTATATATTGGAAGATAATATCGGGCATCCACCCCAAAATTGAAAGTCAATTTCATTTTCTCTCCTT
>DATGTY010000219.1:0-4943 GCA_035301605.1 Chitinophagaceae bacterium
AAGTCAAAAGCAGAAAAGCGACATCACTCATTGGGGTCATGTCCACCCTTGTACTTTTTCGTGCAACTTTTGCTCTTGCCATATTTCTACTTTTTAATCAATTCTAATAATAAGATGCATGTTCCTAAATATTCCATAAAATTTCTACAGAATATTTAGGGACGGAATAGGCTAAAACTCAATATTCCGTCCCTATTTAATATAGTTTATTCGTAATTAGCCGCAAAACTCTGAGTTAGAGTATATCCGGTTTCATCAATACCATAAGTAATGCTATCAATATTAGTTGTGAAGTAGTTGTAGGAAATAATTGCAATGAAAGAGGTAAGAATACCTGTTGCGGTGTTTACCAAGGCTTCCGCAATACCTACAGCCAATTGTGAAGAACTAGAACCTCCGGTTTCACCTAAAGACTGGAAGGCCTTAATCATACCAACTACTGTTCCGAATAGTCCGAGAAGCGTAGCAGCTGAAGAAATAGTTGAAAGAAATACCAAGTTTTTTTCAAGAATCGGCAATTCCAAGGTAGTAGATTCATCAATTTCGTTTTGGATATTAATGACTTTCTGTTCTGTAGTTAGTTCTGTGTTCGTAGTCATCTCTTTATACATAATTAAGCCAGAACGCATTACATTCCCTAAAGAACCTTTCTGTTTGTCACATTCTTTCAATGCTTTGTCTAATTCTTTATTGGCTAAGTTATATTGAACACTACGTAAGAATTTCGTGTTGCTAATTTTACCTTTTGCTTTTTTAATAGTAGCAAAACGTTCTATGACAAAAGTAACTACGATTAAAAGCAAAGTCATCAAGAAAGGGATTACAATACCACCGGTATAGATAGTACCTAACATGTTTTTAGGTTGTGCAGCTCCGGTTGTTATTCCTCCCTCAAAGTTTGCCGGGTTACCACAAACAAAGTAAAAGAATAGAAAAGCGATAATTAAACAAATGGGTACTGCCAAAAAAGCAATGATATTTCCTCCTTTTCTAGAACCTTCTTCCTTCTTGTTTCCCTTTTTCGCTTGATTCTTTCCAGGGTTTGTCGCGTTTGATTTTGTTTCAGCCATGTTTTAATTGTTTTTTAAATGAATAAAAGATACTCTTTTTAATTGTTGGTAATAAGCTAAAATTAATTGAGCTTGTAAATTTAATGGTTTTTTTAAAAATGATGAGCCCAAATTAAATAAATTTCAGTAATTGTCAACTTTTTTGATAAAATTTCTATTTGACCATCTTGTTGATTTAGTCTCTTAAGTGTCGATTTTTCAATAATTTGAACTAGATAAAATTTAACAAGATAGAATAAATAATTTGTTAAGAGATGACAATATTAAGGCTTTCATTGAATTTTACAAAAAAAAGTAAAATTTTTACGTTATAAAAATGCTCAGTTTTGCTTTTTTTACTATTGTTTGTGCAATCGATGTCTTTTAAATATTAGGCTATCAGGTACTCATTGTTCCTTAGACAAATTTTTTTGCACAATAAATTCTTACCGAAATTATTGAGTATAGGTGGAGGGGAATGACTATTTTTGCAAGATGCAGAATAATAAGGTTTATAATGAAGATACTATTGTTGCTCCGATAACAGCTGCAGGGGTTGCAGCTGTTAGTGTCATTCGTTTAAGTGGGCCGGAAGCTATTTCAGTGGCTAATCGGTCGTTCCCTGCAAAAGATTTGGAAAAACAAAGCTCTTATACCCTGCATTATGGGGTGTGGAAGTTTGAGAATCGTATCTTGGATGAAGTGGTTTTGAGCCTTTTTAAGGAACCTAAGTCTTATACCGGAGAAAATATTGTGGAAATATCTTGTCATGGCTCTCCTTATATAGTAGAAGAAATTCTTCGTTCTTGTCTGAAACAAGGAGCACGAATGGCCGATCATGGTGAATTTAGTCAGCGGGCTTTCTTAAATGGAAAAATGGATCTTACGCAGGCGGAAGCTGTGGCCGATATTATTGCATCCCAGTCAAAATCTGCACATAAAGCCGCATTAAATAACCTCAGAGGAGGTTTTTCCAAAAAATTACAAGAATTGCGGGAGCAGCTGATCAATTTTGCAGCATTGATGGAATTAGAATTGGATTTTAGTGAAGAAGATGTGGAATTCGCTGATAGATCTCAACTCTATAAATTAATTGAAGAAGCAGAAAAAGAAATAAATCTGTTAATTGCTTCATTCCAGTTGGGCAATGTAGTGAAAAACGGGATTCAGGTAGCCATCGTAGGAAAACCCAATGCCGGGAAGAGCACTTTATTAAATGCTTTATTGCAGGAAGATAGAGCCATAGTGAGCGAAACTGCAGGAACTACCAGGGATACTATAGAAGAGGTACTTAATATAAAAGGTGTGTTGTTTAGGTTAATCGACACCGCCGGAATTCGAGAACATACTGTGGATGACATTGAAAGTGCCGGTGTTGGTAGAAGTATGCAAAAGATGAAAAGTGCTGATGTGGTACTCTATCTTTTTGATGTGGCAGATGATCTCGATGAAATACAAGAGCGTCTAAAAGAGCTTTCGGAGAAGCACATTAATTTTATACCGGTAGGTAATAAAACCGATTTGCTTGATGAGGATGAATGGAAGGAGAAGAAAGAAAGAATTCAAAATATGGTAACTATTTCAGCAAAAAATAAAAATAGGATTGAAGTGCTGACCGATACCTTATATAAACGTACGGTGGAGGAATTGCCTTCTTCTGAAGATACGCTACTGACCAATACCCGACATCTACATGCTTTGGAAAAGACTTTAAAAGCGCTCCAAGAGGTACACAATGGCCTAGATAATGGTTTGAGTGGCGATTTGATTACGCCCGACATTCATACCGCATTGCATTTCTTAGGCAGCATAACGGGAGAAATACAGACGGATCGAGATGTATTGGGGGCCATTTTTTCAAAGTTTTGTATTGGAAAATAACGCCACTCAGCAAACCAATAGAGAACAAATAAGAAACAATCTGTAACCATTTATTTACAGTACTTTATCTTCTTAATTGGTTGTTTTTAGTTTTTAATAGAATAGGCGAAATAAAGCGACAAAAATACATACTTTGACCGGCATCCTCATTTGCATGTTGCGGTTTGTAGGGGGGGTAATCCGGTGGCCATTGTGCCACTTTAGTGGATAAAATTCCGGAGGTCATTGTGCCATTTTGCAGTGTGGATGACGCCGACCTGGCAATTTGAATACCGGGGCCATGCGTGAATGGTTATGGTAAGTCCCAGGAAGGAATTCTTATTCCTTTGGGATAAGAAATAGTGTATTTGTAGGCCATGAATAAAATAATAATATATCAAACCAGTGATGCGCAAACTGAAATCATGGTTCAATTTGATGGGGATACTGTATGGCTGAGCCAACAACAAATGGCCACTTTGTTTAACCAGACAAAGCAAAATATAAGCCTGCACATCAATAATTGTTTTAGAGAAAAAGAATTGGACAAAAAAGCAACTGTCAAGGAATCGTTGACAGTTCGAAGGGAGGGTCAAAGAAGCGTAAAGCGTAGCATTGAATATTATAATTTGGATGTCATTATATCGGTAGGATACAGAGTTAAATCTATCAGAGGTACGCAATTTCGGCAATGGGCTACCCAACGTCTCAGAGAATATCTGGTAAAAGGGTATGCCATCAATCAAAAACGGTTGGAAGAACTGGGCAAAACGGTACAACTTATTGCACAGTCGGGTACAATGGACACTTTGCATTTACAGGAAGCTAAGGGATTAATCAATATTTTGAGCCATTATACCAAGAGTTTTGTTTTATTGAATCAATTCGACAGCCAAAACCTGCAACCGGGTGCACTGGATAAAAAGATTACCTTCCATAGAAGAACAGGCGGCACACTTGCTTTATTTTGTCGTTAAAAACCACTCGTTCGTTGACGGCAACAAACGGATTGGTGCCTTTTAGTTTGTGTTATTACTTGTTTATTGGAGGAACTTATAAGAAAAGCAAAGAAAATGGGAAAGAAATAATAATGTAAACAATAGAATTCCTTGTCGCTACTTCTATACAGGGAGATAGGTAATGTTCACTGTTAGTTTATAGAATAATTTTAGAGCAAACAAGGCATGTACCGTGATCTGCTGTTGAATAATGTTTAACCGGTGGCGTTATTTGCCAATCCAAAAGTAGTAATAAAAGTGATAAAAGGATTTGTGTGTTTTTTTCATACAGATTGCATATCGCAACCATGGGTATTCAATTAAATTTAATAAGCGTTTACTCCCTGGTTATCCACAACTCCTTCAAAGCCGGGACCTCCGGCGCCGAGGTATCCATGACTGGCTCCATTTTTATCGGTACTTACCCAAAAGGAATACAGTTTCCCGTTTGTTAAATAGAAGCGAAACCGCACCGGTTTACCGGCCAACGACGACAAATTCCGGCCCGACTTCCATTCTACCTTACATAAGGTCTTGTTGGTATGGATCGGCTTACACTTTTTGACGGTAAACGGCTTCAACACGCGGCCGTGCTTGTCCAGCACTTCCACCCGAAGTTCTCCTTCCGGACAGTCTACATTAACGAATAGGTACTTACCAGCGAAAACAACAGGTCTGGTCAGTAAGGTGCCTTGCCGTTTCTTCGCTTCCATGGAGGCGAAACCGTCTCTTCGCAAGAAAGCCAGGCCAATGCTCTGCCCGCTGTACATACCGTGCTCGCCATCAGGGTTTACCCCGGAATAGGCAGTGTAGGGAAACCATAACGTGTCTCCGACAACCAGGAGAATTCCCGTGGGGATGTTGATGAACGCTTTGTCCCAATCACCATCCTTATGGGTGCCTTTGATGAAAGCCTTCCGGTCCGGCCGGTACCAGTGAAACCCATCGCGGCTGTAGCCCAACTTGATCGGAGTGAATTTCGGTTCATTCATTTTGTCAGCGATCTCATTGGTAGGCCCCAAATGAACCTGAAAAG
>DATGTY010000220.1:0-4080 GCA_035301605.1 Chitinophagaceae bacterium
ATTTGTGAATAGAAACAATGTGTTGTAGTTCTTTGCTCTGAGATTTCTCATTTCATTTGAAATGACACTCTGAGTGGCTTTTTGAAGCGTGTTTTGGCTTTAAGTACAGATTAAAATTGGGCTACTAAATCCCGATCTAGCGTCCCCCCGTTTTACCAAGGTCGGGCAGAAGTTCTGCACAGAGACGGCATTGTGGGAGGGAAAAGGCCTTAAGGCGAAGCCGCTCCGCATGTATTGGTATGAGCTGAGGGAAATGCGGAGTCAGCCTGTGCTGTGCAGGGCTTGCGGGAGAGGAAAGAGTGACAGGACCTCGATACCCTTTTATTCATGGTTTTAGCTTTGCGCAGATACAAGGCATCGGACTTTGCAGATATAGTAGGCTATATCCAGAAGTCTGTAACGCAGTAGATGCATGAAGATAAACCAAAAAACGCTGAATTTTGAAGAGCTTGGCTTTTCAAAATTCACAAAGCATTTTCCCTGCCCTTAGTTTTGTTGAATAAATGGATAAAAACGGAAAAGCACCTTGACCCTTGGGCGCCTCCAAGGACTAGACCTCCGCGGTCATGAGCGGGCCTCCATAAAAAAACAAATATATTATGTACTTCAAAAGGCACTGCTCGGGAGAGCAAGCGCCAGCATTAAGAAATAAAACAAGTTTGCTTCCATTGGTAGGTGCTGATAATACCTAACCATGTGGTAAAGGTGCGTTTTCTTTTCATTTAACTGATGAAAAAAGTGGCAAAGCAAGTTCTTCTTCGAAGAAAGAGAACTGATATATTCTATTTTCCTTTTGAGGGGTGTTTTTTAATCTTCCTTTGTTTCTTTTGCCTAAAGCTTTTATATTTTTTAATTTTATATCAAGGTTGTAAACTTACTATCTTCTTTATGAGCTTCTATTCGTGTTGTATTAACGGTTTTTCTTGGGTTCTATGATAATATTAGATAAAGATTTGAATATCTGGGAAAAACAGAGTTAGATACGATGAAGGGGGTGAATTTGGAAAATTTATTCAATACTTTGAAAGGATCGAATATAAAATTTACAGATCCTAATTATTTCGAAAAAGAATATCTAACTTTTAAAGTATTTGAACGCTCAGAAACATAATGTTATGAGACGATACACTTTTTATCTGACGTTAATTCTTGTTCTCTTAGGAGCAGACAATATTACAGCACAGGATCGCAAGTCAACTTTGGATTCCTTAGCTCACCAACTTGAGTCATTGTCACAGTATGTACATAAGACTTCAATTTATCTACGAACGAGCAAGGACATCTATGAATCTATGGAAGACCTTTGGTTTAAAGCGTATTCTGTAGATATACAGCAACAGTTACTTTCCATGACCGACCAAACCTTGTATGTACAATTGGTACATGCTGATAGAGATACCGTAGTATGGGAGGAACTATACCCTATCGAGGACGGGATAGCGTCCGGAAATATCTATCTCGATAATTCGTTTCCGCAAGGTGCATATTGGCTGTGCGCATATTCTGCACATTCTTTTGATAAAGAGAACGATCATTTTATAGATGCAAGGAGAATCGAGATAGTTGAGGACTTCAAAGAATTAATGATCCCTAAAAAAAAAGACAATGCAACCGTTGATAGCTCGGAAAACACGATCCAATTTGACTTGTTTCCCGAAGGCGGCTACCTTTTGTCAGGAATAACCAATAAGATTGCATTTAAAGCAGTTGATCGAAGCGGTTTGCCCCGATCTGTATCTGGAACGTTGTTGGAAGATAACAAAGCCCTTTCAACATTTGAAAGTACCCACGACGGAATGGGCTCCTTTACCTTCTGTCCCCAGACAGGAAAAAATTATGCTATTCGCTTAGATGAACCATATACGGACAGCATATATTCCTTACCACAGATCAAGGAAGAAGGTTTGTCTTTAAGATTGGTGGAAAACCAAGAAGACCAAATAGCTTTTTGGGTATATAATAAAGGCGTCGACTCCCGAAGGTTCTATGTACAACTGCAAACGCGGGGATTGCCCGCTGTAATGGCGGCATCCGAGATCCAGGACAGTACATTGATTAAATTACCCTTAACGGATGTTGGACCGGGCATTTCCGAGATTACCCTCTTTGATGATAAACTGACTCCCCTTGCTGAACGACTGATCTACCTCAGGCCAGAAAGCCAGATTCTGATCAAAACGAAACTCTCTCGAAAGACCGTAGGAAAAAGAGAGAAGATTTCGCTAAAGATCCAAACGACAGATCGGGAAGGTAGACCTATCGTCGCGCAGCTGGGGGCTACGGTGTATGACCGCCTCTACTACCATTCAGCAGATCCAAAGGATATACAGACACATTATCAGCTCTCCAACCATCTTCGGGGAAATATTCATAACCCTGCGTATTATTTTGATACAGCAAACGTTGACCGTCTTGATGCTTTAGACCTTTTGTTGTTAACTCAGGGATGGCGTTCGTATGAATGGAATGAATCTAACCTTAAGGAATTCTCCAAAAATACCGTACCCGTTTTGTCTGACGGGGTTACCGGTAAACTTATCCCAAAAGGCAAAAAGGACCAACAAGCGGTAATGATATTTGATCCGGAACAAAAAGAGAGTGTCTTGCTAACGATAGATAGTAACCATACATTTTTTATACCTCCTGAAAACATGTACCTCGGAGCCAATATTTATATAAAACATTTTGGTGAGCCTGAAGATTTTGATATTTCAGTTGACACCCTTTTTGAAACGATAAGGGGTATAGAACCGTGGAAAGATTTGACTTATCCACAGAACGAAAGGCCTGAATGGGAAAAAGTTGCCAATAAGGGTAGCGTTCCGGTTCTTGACCGTGGATCTATAAAGATAGAAGAAGTAATTGTGACCGAAAAACAGGAAACTGCATACCGCGACAAGTATATTGGTTATTTAGATAGTCTTGCTAAATATGCAGACAATTCGGATCGCATACATGGGGGTGCTGGAGGAGGATGGCTTAATTGCCCAGTAGGAGATAGTAAGGACATGCCAGTGGAAGGGACAACATACCTTGTTTGGGTGGGACCAAACCCACCGACATCACATCCATTCACATTTGGAGCAAATGATGTCGAACGTGTTGTATATCACTATCCCAAATATACGGAAGAAGAGTTAATGGAAAGATATGGTATAGCCCGGTCAAAAGGATATTACCCGAAAAAAGAGTTCTATGAACCTGTGTATGACAAGGAAAATGATGCTGCTCCAGATTATCGAAATACATTGCTATGGGCTCCTGAGATTATAACGAATGAAAACGGTACTGCACAACTGGAATTTTACTCTTCAGATATACATGCTGAGTTTTATGGCATAATTGAGGGTATTGATGAAGAGGGGAGTATAGGCAAGTCCGAGTTTCATTTTACGGTCAGCGAATAAAACCTTGGTCAAAAGAGGGGCTATATTTAATTGGTTAATTTAAATTTTTAATTTATTTTTTTCTTATATTTGTTTATTAAATGTATTTCATATTTTAAATTTCTTGTTTTAAGAATAATAAAACCTTTCAATTATGAGAACCTCCTTTTTTACAAAAACACTTTATCCGATTGTTAAGGAGTATATCCTTTAAAAATAAGAGCCATTATATTTTTTATTTAATAAAATGATTACTTAAAATGCCAGTGACTTACATTCAAAGAACATTTATTTTAATTTGGTTTGTTGTTCTTTTAACATCATGTGAAAATGCACAAAAAGGATCAGAAAATAATAATATTGATTTTTCTGGGAAAAAATCAGAAAAAATAATTTTGCATTTCCAGCCGCAAAAAGGGAGCTATATTCATTTTTATTATAACAATCCTGTAAATGAAGAGAAATCCTTCCATTTAAATGTTGAAAATGACACTAATATGTTTGAGGAGATCTCTAATTATGAAAAGGGAGTTATGGAGGTGAATTTCAATAAAGTGTAATCTTCCCTTAGTTAGCTACACCCAAAACTAAAGAATTCCAATCAGAATTATTGTTGTTGTCCTGTTGGAATGTGGGAAACTCGGAGAGTTTTCCATATTTCAACAGGAATTCCATAGGAGTTAATTGCCCTAAT
>DATGTY010000221.1:0-7553 GCA_035301605.1 Chitinophagaceae bacterium
TTACGATCCACCATGGGTTTTGCTGTCTCATATCGTCTCCGTGAATAAACCAGTTTTGACGTTGAACGCCCGTTTTATTCGGAAATTCAAATTGATTCTTATAGGGGAGAATGTCTTTTCCTCTTGGGAAGAGGTAGAGCCCAACCAAGGGATTGAGGTAATAGCCTATTGCAGGATTGTTTTTGATGGTCTGCGTCACATAAGTCACACTTCCGTCTAATGTTAGTTTGTCATTCAGGAAGCTGGCAGTTTCATGCAAAAAGAAATTGTTTTTTGTTAACGAGTTGTTGGGTTGAATTCCTTCTGAGGCAGTATTGGCATAAGAAAAGTATGTTTGGGCTTTTTTGTTTCCGGCAGAAAGACTGATAGAATTTTTCCAGGAAGTCCCCGTTTGTAAGAATTCATCTGCATTGTTATGAGCTTGATTGATAGGGTCTCCCCAGCTATATGGCGAGCCTGATTTTGACTGCGCGTATTTGTTTTGTAAATCCGGTGTATATGCGGCTTCTTTAATAGAAAAATCGGAAGAGAAGTGGATTTTTGTTTTTCCTGCTTCTCCTTGCTTGGTGGTAATAAGAATCACGCCATTTTGTGCCTGACTACCGTATAAAGCGGAGGCAGAAGCTCCCTTTAATATAGAGATGCTGGCAATGTCGGACGGATTCAGATTTTGGATTCCTCCTCCCCCTTCCGGCGTTCCTCCGAAAAGGCTGTTCGGTTGCCCATTGGCATTTCCGGAATTAGAGATAGGCACGCCGTCGATGACATACAAAGGCTGGTTGTTGCCATTGGCAGAACGTGCTCCTCTTAACAGGACTTTGGCGGAACTTCCAAGACCTCCTGCGCTAGGAGATAGTGTCATTCCGGCCACTTTTCCGCTGAGCGATTCTACTACGTTTTCAGTTGGTGCTTTATTTAGATCGCTGCCTGACAGTTCTTGTAAGGAATAGCTTAGCGAAGCTTCTTCCTTTTTAATTCCTAAGGCGGTGACGACCAATTCATTTAGTTGCTGAGAGGCAGAGGCTAACTGAATATCTATTTTTGTTCTGCCGTTTACTGCGATGGTTTTGGGTTGGTAACTAATGTAGCTGATAACAATCGTGGCATCATTCTGAATGCCGCTAAGGTGGTATTGCCCGTTGGCGTCTGTAACGGCTCCTTTAGATGCGCCCTTTACTCTCACGGTGACCCCTACCAACGCTTCTCCGCTAATGGAATCTGTAACAGTACCGGAGAGGTCAATGGGATTGACTTGTAATTCGTCTAATGCAACATTATTTGCTTTTTCTGCGCCCGGAATTTCTGTTGCTGCTGCGTTTAACTGAAGGAAACCGAGGGTTAGAAAAAGAAAAAAGAATCTCGATCCGGATTTACTTTTTTTCCACAAAAAAGCTAAACGAGAGGAGATAGATGAAGGACCCTCAGGTCTGTAAAGGCGGCTTCTCATAGTACTTTGGTTTATATAAATATTATAAATGAAGGGGGAAAAATAACCTGTATTCTTTCCCCAAAATAGGTAAAGGTGTTGTTGGAAATAGGAATTTCGGAGGGCAAATTACTAAGGATTTGATTAATGACAAGTTGATGAAAAATAGAATTTTTTATTGAATATAATTGCTGATTAATGTATCTATTTTGACCTTTTCTTTTTTAGAGGAATAAACAAGAGTATTTAAAATTTATAGTTAGACATAATACCGTAATACTAAGTCTTTTACTGCATTGGGAATTAGGTTATGAAGAATAAAAGAACCTCTGTTTGTTCTGACTTTGGGAAAGAGTATTAGTAATGTTTATATGTAATTGTTGGAATAATTAAAAAAAATTTTAAATTGCATTATGTTATACATAAATTGTGGTAAATTTAATTTTTATGAAGCATGTAAATACGCTTTTTTCGAGTTTATTGTTCGTTTTGATTTGTTGCTTCTTTTCCTTCTCTGTCGTAGGGCAGCAGAAATATAGATAAACGTGGATGTGGTTAAATCAAGCGAATAAGGAACTTATTCACTTATTTATGGGTTATTTAGTGATTATATTCTAAAAAGGGTTACTTTTGCTTATATTTTAAGAAAAATATGGTAAAAAGAAGCCTAAAAACAATTATCGAAAGACGAATAGATTACAAGAAAGCAATTATTGTCTATCTTAAATATCCCGTTGATAAGGATTAATGCGGCTTAATCCTCCGGGAATAATCTATGGAAATGGTTCTCTAAGTGAGAGCGCATGGCTTCTCTAAATTCTGCCGGCTTCCCATTTTCAATGATGTCAACCAACTCCCTGTGAGATACATATCGTTTCGAATATACTTCTTTTCCTAATAATCCGGTCTCATGTACAAACTGGAAGACAGGAAGTAATAATTTTTGAAATCTTTTGAGTGTATTATTGCCGGTTATTTCATAGAGTTTTCCATGAAAGGTTACTTCCTGGTCGATTTCAAAGATAAAAGATTCGGTGTCTTTCGGTTCGTCTTTGACAATCTTCCTTAATTCAGTAATGTCTTCGGGTTTTACCCGATGGAAGATCAAGTCTGCCATCCCAATTTCCATTACCAGACGCATTTCGAAAATATCTTTCAGGGTTCCTTCATCCATCATGGTAGGATACAAGGTTTTTTGAAGAAGGGATAAAAGGTCCGGATTCTTCAATATAGCTCCGCGTCTTTTCTTAGATTCAATGAGCCCGGTCATCCTTAATCGAAGTAATGCTTCCCGGATAACGGTGCGACTCACTCCCAATGATTCTGCTAAATCTATTTCACGAGGGATGGCATCGCCCGGTTGTAATTCATTGTCTAAGAAGTATCTAATGAGTTTGATTTCTACTTTATCTGCCAAACTTGAAGTATCTACAGGATCCAAATGAGGGAAATTGTGTAATGCTGTTGTTTTTCTGTTTTCTGTCATTGTATTGGATAAAAGTATTATGTATTAATTGTTTATTTCTCAAATATAAATAAAATATGTAATTATATTAAAAAAGTAAGAATAATTTTATAAGTGGGGTATGTTTATTAATATCGTAATATATTGTACATAACAATTTTTATTTAGATTCTACGAGATGAAAAACATTTTACCTTTTTGTAGATGTTTCCGCCAAAATTAAAAGGAGTAAAGTGATTATTGATGTACCTGAAAATATGAAAGCGGCTAAAGTAGTCTATGGGCGGGCACCATATTCAACTGCAAATTTAGTCAATAAAGCCGGCTTGCCAGCAAGTACGTTTATGATAAAAGTTTAATATAAGTAATTGATTATTAGTTTATAATAATAATCGCAGAAGATGTTTTATCATTCTTTAAGATGGAACGGAGGTTATAAGAGTTTTTAATAGGTTGTTTTTTTTCTTACATTTGTATAACATAATCCTTATTAATTGTACCTTATGAAAAAGATAACGTTATTTTTACTGGCTATCTGTTGTATAGGCACGGTGGCCTTTGCGCAACAATCGAAAGAGGCGGTTCCTATTTTTCAATCAGGAAATGACGGCTATGAGAGTTTTCGTATTCCGGCGATTATTCGTTTGCCGAATCATGATTTGCTGGCTTTTGCAGAAGGTCGGGTGGATGGTGCCAGCGATTTTGGACATGTGAATATTGTTATGAAAAGAAGTACAGATAATGGAGCTTCCTGGTCTGGTCTGCAAGTGGTGGCTACCAATGATTCTTTACAGGCCGGAAATGCAGCGCCGGTAGTAGATTTGACGGATCCGGAATATCCTAAAGGTAGAGTTTTTCTGTTTTACAATACAGGAGACGTATCTGAAGGAGAACTCAGACAAGGAAAAGGTCATCGAAAAGTTTGGTATAAGACGTCTGCGGATGGAGGAAAAACCTGGTCGCAACCGGTGAATATTACACATCAGGTGAAGAAAAAAGACTGGCGCGCCTATGCCAATACGCCGGGACATGCCATGCAATTTAAATGGGGTAAGTATAAAGGGCGGATTTATGTGGCTGCAAATCATTCGGAAGGAGACCCACAACCGTCATTTAAAGATTATCAGGCACATGGTTATTATACCGATGATCATGGAAAGACTTTTCACCTGAGTGAGAAGGTCTCGTTTCTTGGTAGTAATGAAAACTCAGCTGCGGAATTACCCGGAAACGGACTGATTTTAAACACAAGAAATCAAGCCGGATCACCGAGGGAAAGGATTATTTCTATTAGTAGTGATGGTGGAGAAACATGGGATACCACTTATTATGATTCCCAACTTCCGGATCCAGTCAATCAGGGGAGTATTCTAAATATTGGGGGTAAAAAACATAAAAGCTATCTTGCTTTTACCAATGCTGCCAGTCCCTCAAATAGAATAAACCTGACTTTAAGAATTAGCTTTGATGGTGGTAAGACCTGGCCAAAAAGCTATTTGGTGGATCAGAAAGGAGAAAGTACAGCTTATTCTGATATCGTTAAGTTAGGGAGACGGAAAATCGGTGTCTTGTATGAAAGAAAAGGGTATAGTGAGATTGTATTTAAAGTAATGAAGTGGAAGAAGTAAAGAACTATTCCCGAAGCATCCGGAAAGGTTCCGGAAAATGGTTGTCTGATTAAATAGTAAAAGAATGATGAAGAATAAAATAGCTTTGGAATTTTTTGTGATGCCAAGAAAGGAAATTTGTAAAACCATAAAAGAAAGTAGGGGTATTTATAGAGGATTCCGGGTTGTCTTATTCTGTTTATTTGAGCTATTGGGGTTGAGCATTTCTTCTAATGCTCAAAAGGCGTTGCCGCATTATCCGGATAGCCAGTTTTCAACCTATTACCAGCAGAAAGCGACCCTGTATAGACAGTTGCCTTTAAAGAAAGGAGGCTCCATCTTTTTGGGGAACAGCATCACTGATGGAGGCTCCTGGAGCGAGCTTTTTCAAGATTCGGATATTATCAATCGAGGAATTAGTGGAGATGTAACTATCGGTGTTTTAAATCGCCTGGAAGATATTGTAAAAAGAAATCCCCAAAAGGTATTTCTGTTAATCGGAACCAATGATTTGGCGGCGGGTCTGGATCCGGATAGTATTCTGACTAATATTTACCGTATTGTTTCATTGATTCATGACTATTCTCCAACTACCAGGATGTATGTACAGAGCATTTTCCCGGTAAATAAAAAACCGGAAAAATTTCCAGATCATACCAATAAGGGAAAGCAAATTAAGTATATAAATAGTCGCTTGAAAAAGGCTGCCGAAACGAAGGATTATACCTACATTAATGTTTATGATGCCTTAAAGGATGAACAGGGACATCTGGATTTGAGATACACCAATGATGGATTGCACTTGCTGGGAGCCGGATACATGGTTTGGAAGCATGTTCTCTATCCCTATGTTTATGGTTTAAATCATCGACCTGCTCTTATTCCCAAGCCTCAGCAAGTAAGATGGAAACAGTCTGATTTTCCTTTGTATAAGTTGAAGCATATTGTGATAAAGGAGGGCATATTGAAGCCTGTAGCTAAGCAATTGCAAGACATACTTAAGTCAAAGCATTTATTCTCTACAATAGAGGAAGGTAAAAATCCGGGCTATGCTCCTAAGGTTATTTTAAAGCTTGGTAAAGTTGATGTGCCCCGGAATGAAGAGGGAGCATACACTTTGCATGTTGCTAAAAATAAGATTACGATTACAGGAAATACGGCGCATGGTGTTTTTAACGGAGTGCAAACTTTGAGACAGTTGATTCGGGATGGCGCTTTTGTAGATGGTGTTTATATTAAAGATTGGCCGGCTTTTTCCTGGAGAGGCTATATGGTGGATGTGGGACGAAATTATCAGAGCATGGAGCAGCTGAAGCAGCAGATTGATGCAATGGCGCATGCTAAATTAAATATTTTTCACTTTCATCTAACGGAGAATGTTGCCTGGCGGTTGCAAATAAAGCAATATCCTGAGCTGACCAAAGGAGAATATATGACCCGGAACAAAGGACAGTATTATACCATTGCTCAGATGAAAGAGTTAATCCAATATTGTAAAGACCGCTTCATTACCTTAGTTCCTGAGATTGATATGCCCGGACATAGCGCTGCTTTTAAAAGAGCCATGGGCTTTGATATGCAAACGGATTCCGGTTTAAAAGTAGTTAAGAACATATTGAGAGAAGTATCGGCTACTTATGATGTTCCTTATATTCATATTGGTGCAGATGAAGTGAGGTTTACCAATAAGGCGTTTATTCCCGAAGTTGTGAATTTGTTGCATAAGTTAGGAAAGCAGACCATCGGCTGGGCTCCGGGTGGAAATTATGATTATAAAACCATTCGCCAATTATGGAAGAGTCAAAAACCGGTAAAAGGCACTGATGTCACTATCCGTTATGTTGATTCTCGTGGCGTATATCTGAATCATAAGGATCCGTTAAGCGGTATCCCATTAATTTTTCATAAACAAATTGGAGATGTCAATCATGGAGATTCTTCCATATTAGGAGGCGAGATTTGCGTATGGAATGACGACAGAGCCAGAAATCAAAATGACATTTTACAAATGAATGCTGTTTATCCTTCTATATTGGCTATGGCAGAACGCAGTTGGAGAGGAGGAGGTTATCAGGGGCTTTCTACGACAATTGGAGTTGCTTCTTCCAATAGATATAAAAAGTTTGAAGCATTTGAAGATAGGATGCTGGATATAAAAAAAGAATTCTTTCAGACAAAATCCTTTCCTTATTTCAAACAGGCAGATATTCAGTGGAAACTCTTTGGCCCTTTTGAAAATGAGGGGAATTTAACAGCGAAGTTTTGGCCTGAATTAAAAGGAAACACTATTTCGGATTCTGTAGCAGATAAAAAAGTAAATGGGGCAACGATTTGGTTGAGGCATTTCTTCTCTCCGGTTATAACGGGAAGTTTGGGACATCCTCAGTCCAATACCACTTGGTATGCATATAGACAAATTTACAGTCCGGTTGATACCATTGGGAAGTTTTGGATAGGTTTTTATAATCCCTCTCGATCCTATGCCGTAAAAACGGCAAAGGAGGGAAACTGGGATTATAGCGAGAGTAAGGTTTGGGTCAATAGCAAGCTTGTTGCCCCTCCAAAATGGACTTATCCCGGACGGAATAACAATAGCAGGGAAGATCCTATTGTAGATGAGATCTACGTGAGTCGTCCGCCTACAAAGATTCCACTAAAAAAAGGATGGAATACCATATTAGTAAAAGCTCCGATCGCCGGTTTTCAAGGCGCTGGATGGCAGCATAAAGTGAAATGGGAATTTACAATGATAAGGGTGAAATAAGGGGTTGGGTTAAGGATTCATTGAGACAAATCTGAGAAGCGTATTTAGGTTGCAATGGAGCACTTTAATTGCAGAATTTCTTTTTTCTAATTAATATGTACTAAATAAAACAAACTATATAAATAGAAAAAATTGATTATTATGGAAAAGCTAGAAGGATTAATTGCGGCACCTTTCACGCCGATGAACGAAGATGGGAGCTTGAATACTGCTGCAGTATCAGACTATTATCAACTTTTAAAGCGAAATGGTGTGATTGGTGCATTCATCATTGGTTCTACGGGAGAAGGG
>DATGTY010000222.1:0-7056 GCA_035301605.1 Chitinophagaceae bacterium
CATAATAATAACCTGCAGCCGGTACAATATAGAGCCAACCATCCGGAGTACTGATCAGCTTATATCCTAACTTTTTCATATCAACAGGATTCGCATAACCATTATAACATGCATTCATGGTAACGCCTTTTACCGTAACCGGCGTGGTTCCTTTTGCCCAAGTCAATGCCCCCCAAAGCCTTACTTTTTTTCCAAAGCCTTGAACATATTTTATCATTCTATCGGTAAATGCTCGAAATGCTTCTGCATCCTCTTTGGCATATTCATCCGTTCCAATATCAACTACTTTCCCGGTAAAAACAGGATTTGATCCCGATAAATATTCTTTAAAAACATTCTCCACAACGGTATTAGTCAACGGATTGTGCAGATCAAGATGATCCATTCCGTACTTTTTACTGCCTATGGAAGGTACGATCTTAGTTATGGCAAGAGAATGAGCAGGCACATCAATTTCCGGAACAATCCTTACAGCATATTGGTCTGCAAGTTTCTGCAATGCCCTAAAATCTTGTTTTGTATAGAAGCCATCTTTTGCAGTAAGCCCCGGATATGTTTCATTTTCTAAGCGGAAAGCAGCATAAGTACTGTCCCAATTGTTGCCAAAATAGTGTTTAAACCCATTATCATTAAGATGAATATGAAAATCATTCATCTTATAATAAGATAGCAGTTTTACATATTTTCGGAGAAATTGCATGCTGAAAAATTTTCTCGCAACATCCAAAACAAATCCTCTGACCCTAAACTGGGGATAATCTCTTGCTATACCTTTTGGAATAGCATTCCCTGATTCTAATAGCTGTAACAAAGTTCTGGTTCCCCAAAACAATCCGCGGTATTCAGTAGCTCTAATCGTAATGCTGTTATTTATTATAAAATAATATCCTTCTCCTCCAATGGAATGATCTTTTTCCTTCAGCGTTAAATAAATATCTCCCGGTTGGGGTTTTCCTAGGCTGGTTTTCAATAAATATCCGGTTTGTTCCTTTATCTCCCTCTGTAATTGCATTTGCAGTGGCCGTAATGTTTTTCGTTCAGAACGGCTGATGACGATCTTTGATTTTTCCTTTAATATAAAATCACCACTACCACCATGCCATTCCTGTAGAGAAGGGATGACAAAAGGTCGGCTGTTACCCTCATTTTTTTTATATTTTCCCGGAACAACTACCGATCTGGAAATATCGCAGTAAGGAGTATCTGATTGTGCACTGAATAGTTGAAAATACAGTTGTACTTTTGTCGCGGTTAATGGCGTTGTAATCCGTCCTGTACTATCCACAATAGGGAGATGATCACTTCCTTTTAATACTAAATGATACCCGATAGGTGCATCGGGCGTTTTTATAAAACTATCGTTTGGTCTTACTGGTATCAGTCTATCGATTCTTTTATCTAAATTGATGGTATCCTGCCCGTAGATTGTCGTAACAAGCATGATGAGAGGAACAGTATAAATAACCTTCCTTAATAATGTCATGATTCTAATTTATATTTTTATCTTCCTAATTGGTTAAAGTGATCATCAGATATTTGAG
This sequence comes from Chitinophagaceae bacterium, assembly GCA_035301605.1. GTDB lineage: Bacteria > Bacteroidota > Bacteroidia > Chitinophagales > Chitinophagaceae > FW021-bin31. The sequence goes on from DATGTY010000222.1 coordinate 1,542, forward strand.
CATTTACATATTTCATCATAATTTCATTTTAGTTCAAAGTTACGAATGTTCATTCATCTTTTTGTATTCCAACTAATCGGGTCACCCAAAGAAGTTTCACATCTGCGTTCCCACAGAACCGTATCCCGCACAAATGGGACAGTCTATGAAAGTCTCCCTTCAAAAGCAATCTCAAGACGTTTTCGTGAGCTAATGTTTACGGGTAAGGGGATTGTATGCCAAAATGAAAAGAAATGATAAAGTAAATAGGAAAAAGTGCTTCCTCAAAAAACAAGTTTAAGTTTGTCTGGTTATCCTTAACCAACCAATCGATATCTCCGTAAGTCGCCGCTACATAGGTCCGGTTCTGTCCCACAGGGCGTTTCATTGTTTACCCTACGGGCACAACAAAACGCTAGCCCCCATTTAGACCATGCTCAGTAACGCGGGTGAAGGAAATGGATAAGCAAATAGTAGCAGAAAAGTAATGGGAAAATTGGAAATATACTATAATAAAGATTGAAAAGTCTCACTTCTTATGTAGCACAAAATAACCAGGAATATCAAATCCAAATCCATCTTTAACGCCATGCTATAACATCTTCTGCCATTAATATTTTCAAAAATATTTTTTCAATATAGAATATTTTCATATATTTAGGATTCGATAATATATCTTAAAGAAAATTTATTTATCATGAAATATTTATATTTCCTCATTAAACCAACCCTCCTCTTTTGTATGCTTTTTCTGACCATTGCTGTTTCTTCCAAAGCACAAATAAAAGTTGGGAACCATCCAACTCAAATACAACCTTTCTCCATCATTGAATTAGAAAGCGGTAATCAAGGACTGCGACTTACCCAAATACAAGATACTACCGACATTAATACAGTCATTAACTCGGCCGGTGCTACTGACGTCAATAACACAAACGACCCTATCGTACAGGATGCAGAGGGTCTTATTGTATTTCAAAAAAAAGACAGCAGTGTTTACATTAGAACGCATGGAAAATGGAAAAGACTTCTCACCAAAGCCAACTTTAATACTAATTTCTGGACACTGGGTGGGAATACGCCATCAGATTCTTCCTCCTCAATTTTAGGAACTTCCAATGGACAACCTTTAACGATGCAGGGTGGAAACAACGGCTATATTATTATTCATAGTAATGGTAATGTAGAAATTATTTCAGACAGTACCTATCTGAACGGGAATGTAAGTATTGCCGATTCCTTAAATGTCAGACACGAAACTTTTAAAGTAGCCGACTCTATCTACGTCAATACAGGATTAGTAATCAACGACAGTCTAATCATACACACCATTGGAGAGGCATTACCCGGAGACAATCAAGTTCTTGTTCTGGGAGCAGATGGTATCGTAAGAAAAATGGAAATGAGTCAATTTCAAAGCAACGGCATTGGCATTCAATCCATCAATGGAATATCAAATTTAACTCTTCACATCAAATTTGGGAAGGATGCCACTAAAAATGGCCCATGGATTGACAGTTCTTCCTCTGGAGATTCCATACTCGTTTTCAACATTCCTGAGGCCGATATGAATACGTCAGGACTCATTTCAGACTCCACACAAACCTTTGGAGGAACAAAAACATTTATAGATTCTTTGGACATAGGTTCAGCTCAAAAGCCTAAAGCCACTCTGGATATCCAAGGGAATCTAAACCTAAAGACCAAAGTAGTCACAACTGATTATGATATGAATACGGCAGAAAACAGTTTAATTAGAACGTTAATTGTCGATGTTTCCGGAAAAAACAATACAACAACAACCATTACATTGCCAAATATTGATCAACTTAACGGAAGAATATATACCATTAAAAAAATTGGCGCGGAGAATGAAAATCAAATTGAAGAAATAGTAAAAATTGACGCAGGTGCAAGCTCCTTTGCAGATGGTAATACCAGTACCAAAATATACAATAATTGGACCTCACTCAGCGTTCTGGCATTAAACAATAGATGGTTTATCGTCGGACATTAAAATAATTAGTAAATCACACCTCCATGACAAGTGCCTAAAATGAGAAAACTTGTTTTTTATATTATCTTATTTGTCTTTTTCTCTTTAGTGTCCTATGCACAGGAAAATATTTTCATACCTAAACATGCGCAAGTATTTTTCCATAGTGACACGAAAGCAGGAATCTTTGGGAACTTAAGCAACTATGGGAAAATTGGCATTACAAAGAGTGCCATCATAAATTTTATTGGAAACCGTTGGGAAAATTCTTCAAAAGCCCAAATTATAGCCTTTGACAACAGCAATAGCAAAAAACCGGTTGGTGTATTTAAATTCACCGGAAACAAAAAGCAAGTTCTAATCGGAGGTTTTGATTTTGATGCTCGTCAGGGAACATCTTTTACCAATATTTCCATTGACAATCCTGCTGGCATAAAACTAAAATCAACTGATGTATATGTAAAAGGGGACTTGCATTTTGAAAATGGGAACCTGTATCTGAACAGTAATAAGCTATTCGTTAAAAATAAAATCACCGGATATTCTGAAAAGCGTTTTATTGTAACCAATAATTCACTAAATAAAGGAGGCCTTTATTACAACCCAACCTACAAAACAAAGCACCGCATTTTCCCATTAGGGACAAATAAAAATAGCTATAGTCCAATGCAAATTGAAGCTTCTAAATCTTTTAAACAAACTATAGGCGCCTCCATACAAGAACATGTATATTCTCAGATACCCAATGGAGAATTACTTGACAGTTTCTTTGTAAAAAAGACCTGGATACTTTACCATACCACCGAAATTCCTCATATTAAACTAAAATTACAACATCACATTGCTGATGAAGGTGTGTTATTTTCAGCCTACAGAGATAGTAGTTATATTTCGCTCTATTTGAATCAAAAACACCATTGGGATATAGACTCCAACGAACATACTATCCAGAAGTTTGGGAATCTAACGACAACACAGCCCAATATAAATACCTATCTAAATACCCGTAGCTTTTCAAGTAGCTTGCCTAACGGAGATGCAAATAATCTTAATTTGGTAAGTATTTCTACTGCCCAAAGTAGCAATGCAGGATGTCCGGTAGCCAAATTGTATAAATGGGAGGTCAAACGAACAGATGAGAATACAACGACGCTCAGTTGGCAAACGCATTTTGAAGATCATATCCATCACTTTGAAGTCCAACGGAAAAGGGATACCGGCTTATCTTATTCAACTATTTTCACTGTTCCTTCAAAAGCAACCAATTCCCCCAGCAGAAAGAACTTATTTTATCGAGTCACAGATCAGGAATTTCACAAGGGATGGACTAAATACAGGTTAAAACTAGAGAGCAGGAATGGATGTATCACTTATACAAAAGAGCGATTTATATCTAGTGGTATTCAGATTAAGATATGGCCAAATCCAAGTACAAATGGGAAGATTTACGTTCAAATAAAAGGAACCGATAGTCCAATTGCCCTTAAAATTATAAATATTCGGGGACAACGCATTGGAAAATATCGGTTAAACAGCAAACAAACCAATCGTATTAAAAATCTTCCCTCTGCAGACCTCTTTCTTATTTTTAGTAACCCCAATGAGAACTTTCGTAGAATAAAAACCGTCAAGTTAATCGTTCAATAACAAGAGGAAATCATGACAATATAATTGAATGATTATAAAGATATGCTCCTGTAAGAATCCAATAGGATTACAGCTCAATTTTAAAGACAAATACAATTTCACCAAATTGTTCTACCGGCGCACTAGAGCTAGAATTAAAACGAATTTGCTTGACTTTCTTTTTGGCAAGTTGGGCGATTGTCGGATTATCAGAGCTTATCACATTATAGCTAACCACTTTTCCTGTTCGATTCACCTTTATTCCCATTCTTACTTTGCCTGCCTCAGAGAAGCGCCCTCTGCGAGAAGGATATTGTACAATTTTTCTACCTCCAAGCCTATAGGAAAGACTATTCCCTCCCAATCCCGAATATTTACCATTGTGATTACTGGCAGTAGGATCTCCATTGACAGCACCCTGATCACCGGTATTTCCAGTCAGACCCTCGCCTGTGGAACCATTATTTGCAGTCGCATTATTGCCACCGGAGGCATCATTATCACTTTCTCCTCCATAAATAGCTTTAGGTTGTGGCTGAGATTCCGTGGTAGGAACCGGTGCTTCAGGCTGAGGTTCATCCGTCTTTCTCAGATTATCTTCGATATCTTTAGAGAAATTATTCTCTTTTTGTGGATCGTGTACATCTTTTATAACCGGCGCATCCTCTGTAGTCTGCGTCATTATATCTTCAGAACGAGCACCCGTCTTTTCGCCTGCCAGACTGGCACGAGCTTCATGTAATTCAGAGGAATTAATAGCCGAAGAGCTGGAACTTAATGGTTGAATATCTCCTGTACCTTCCGCAGAATTTCCAAGATTAATCACCATTCCCATATCCTGATTAGGAAGCGGAGGTGGTGAAGAGAAGCCCAATAAAAAGCAGAGCCCAAGAATCCCTACATACACAAGTAGTGTGTATAAAAAGGCTTTCATATTTTTTTTCTTCTCCTGAGTTTGCATTTTATCTCTCATTTATGTCTCATCTAATTACGTAAGAGACTATTTCTATCTGTCAAATTTAATGCTAAATTCATTATCAGGCAAATACCTACCTTATCAAACCAGTTTCTACTCCATCAAGAATCATACTTTATCTTTCTTGTGCGGTCTTTTCCGAACAGAAAGTATTGATTTTATTTACCTTTTCATTATCTTCTACAGATTTCATTTCAAGCTGCATCACCTTATTAGAAACAAGATCCAAGGTCAATATATTGTCTTTCAAAACAACGTTATTAAAACCTTTCCATGGCACCAAAGGGGTTTTAAACGTTCCCGGAAACAATACTCCACTCTCATTCAATTCAATCACAAATGGACGTGCCCATTTTTTTTCAATATAATATATAAATATAAATAAGACGCCAATTATTAACATAAATATAGCAAAAGATGTGTCTTTTTGTTTAAAAAGCAGACCTGCATAAAATAGGAAGGCAATAGAAGCAACAATACGCACAAGACCATTTATTTTAGGAGATTTATGCAATATTTTAAAAGCAAAAAAAGTATAAACCAATTCAAAAAAGCCGATTAAAAAGAGAATACTTCCCAGTACCGGCATCAGGGTTTGTAAATTACTCTCATTCCAGGTAATCAAAAGCAAAAATCCTGCTGAAAAATGTAACAGTGCTATAGGTATCTTTTTTTTATAAAAATAAGGATTTCGTAGTTCTAAAGAGAAACTCATAATGGAATAATTATTTGATATATCCAATTTATAATAAAACTTTCTTTTTCATAATGTAGCTTAATAACGTGCAAGCAGCTAGACTACTTATTAGCAGATTCAATCACATTACATAATCTAAAGAGTAAACGTGAAGCTACATTCGCATCCCAACTATCTCCTTTAAATCCTACTTCAACCAAATCAAAGCCTATGAATTTTCTTCCGCTTTCTACAATACAGC
>DATGTY010000223.1:0-4769 GCA_035301605.1 Chitinophagaceae bacterium
ATGTAACTTCTTTCTGGAAACAATCACCGGATCTCTTTTTGGATTCAACTTATTAGATAAGTTATCCGTCCATGCACCAATCTGAACCGAAAGATTACGCAAACCACTAGGCACTTCTATTTTCATTAATTCCCCCGGAGGAGCATATAATCCGGTACTAAACTGAGGTAAAGGTGGCACACTGATTCTTAATGTTTTTCCGACAAAATGATAATCTAAATCCAGCGTCAGTTTATAACCTTTTACTCTGGGCACCTGCTCTCCTACCAAGCCCGGAAACACGCGAGCTGCGGCAAACTTACTTCTATCTACGGAGGACATAGAAGTATCTACCGTAATTTTTGCAGAATCGGCTCCGTGACCGGGTGTTCCATCTTCAAAATGATAGGGATATTTCTTCCGACAGGCGAAAAGCATAAGCAACATAAACGCCATAACCGACAAAATCTGAAATCCTTTTAAATGTCTTCTCATCTCTAATTATTTTAAAAAACAGCTTAATAAATAGGGTTGGTTACGTCCGTATAGCCTGCCACCCAGGCTTTCCCGTCTAAATTCCATTCGGTAGGCACATTTACGCCCAACCATTGGAATATTTCATAGGGGATATCCACACTATTAGGAACCATTCTATAATAGGCCGGAGCCGGTGCAGGACAAACATTCATACTTACATCATTAAACGATTGCCACTCTATTTTTGCACTCCCTTGAGGATTTAATTGGGCATCATTTCCCTGAATTAAATCTTTAAAGACTTTTCCACTTCCATCTCTACAAGGCCAAAAACCAATTAACTTATTAATATTAGGATGGGTAGATGGTGGTAACCCGGGAACACAAGAATATTCCTTAATGATATCATCCGATAAATTGGTTTTCCAAATCCGAACATCTGTAATATTGATAATATTGGGATCTCCCCATGTCGTTGGATTATATCCAAATTGTAAATTACGAGTAGAACCTATTTTAGAACCATCAGGAAAAGTTTCATACTTATATCCAATTTTAACATTATCTACAAATAGCTTCATATTAACATTTCCTCCTATTTTCCATATAGACAGGGCTATAGTATGCCAATTATTATCAAATAATTCCACAGAGCTATTGATACTTATGTGTTTTGTTCCCGCAGCATCAGCTACATAAGCTGTCACACTTTTATTACCATTTGTTCTTAATATCCATCCGGGATTACTACCGGATCTTTGTCCCTTTCCAATAAAAGGAGCATTACTTGAAGTATTATTTTTATCAAATTTTACTTTTAACTCAATCGTCATCGCACCGTCTCCGGGATTGTAAATAGTATCGTTAGGTACATCCACAATAGCATTTATTCCATCTCCACCATCCGGGTTTCCACTTAATTCAACAGTTTTTCCTTTAAAGGGACCGGCGCCACTTGTATTGGCAGGTTTGGGAACATAAAAATCCTGAAATCCAGGGTTATAAAACATGACAAATGTATTCCTGCGTACGTCATCATAAGCTGTAGCACCGGCATCCGGTGTAGTAGATAGTATCTGACTTCCTCCTTTACCGGAAGCTACAACTACCAACCATTTTTCATGATTATAATTTTCTCTGCTCCTTAAAGCATCTATTATTTTTCCAATTTGCGCATCCGCCTTTTCGATAGCATTCACATATTGAGGCGTATTAGAAGTATAACCGTATTGTTCGCCCACCTGTTCTACTCCCGATAGTTGCGTCACCAATACTTTCACTTCCTGATCGGTTTCCAGTTCGGAAATAACTGCATCCACCGTGGCTTTATCATCCTGAGCAAAACTTTTTGCCACTGAAGCATCACTTAAGAATTTATCTTTTAGTGCATCAGAAGAAACCAAAGCTGTCGTTTTCCAATCGGGATTAGATTTCTTCAGTCGAGAAATAAAAGTGGGGTATTGATCTAATTTATTTTCAGACCATATGGTATCGGCATTGGTTTTGGCCTGACTTACACCGGTCAGCATATTCGCCCAAGCATTGGTTACCGAAAAGGTATCAAAAGCCTTTCTATAGTCTCCAACCCCATTATAAGTATAAATGGAATGCTTGGCCATGTCATCAAGTGTGGGTGTATTGGCATCCTGCGTTACCAATCCATTGGCGCCGGTTACCATAATATATAAGACCTTAGGGGTATTACCATGAACTGAAATAGAATCATTTCCTACATTTTGAAGCAGGTTGGGATAATCCTGATTACAAGCGAAGAACAGTACCGATAAAAGCGCTATTCCAAATCCTAATCCTAAATTCTTTCGCATTTTCATTCTTTTTAAAATTGAATAAACCATTCTTTATAGCCTTAAGGCTGCATTGCAATTTTTACGATGTTGTTTACCTCTCTGTTATTAAAGAGAGAGAAATTTCCTACGATAATAACGCCGGGCTTACCCAATGTGGTTTTTTCCTCTACAATCTGATTAATCTGTCCTACAAAAGCCCCCGTATTATTATAGCCATCGGCTAAAGTTCCATCCGGATTTAAAATCATAAAACCGGAACGAACAACATCATTATATTTCAGAAAACGTCCGGAAACGAGAATCAAACCATTATCCAATTGTCCGGCAAAATTGGCTCTGCCTCTAGTGGTCTCTCCAAATTTGAAATTGGTATCTACCGAACCATCTGCGTTTAACATCACAACCCCATTGGCAGGCACCCCATTAAAATTGTGGAAAGCGCCGGTTAGCAAAAATTTCCCGGTCGTTTCGTTATAACTAATTTGACCAATAGCATCATCGGCACCGGAACCCGTATTGAAAGTCATATCAATTTTTCCGGTTTTATCATCTATACGACAAATTCTATTTACCGATTTGCCATTGAAAGTAGTAAAGTTCCCTACAATCACCATCTTGTCATCCGCAGTTCTGACCGCATCCAAAATATAACCATTCCCGCCTTCTGCACTCTTTTCTTTAGCCGGATCATAATTGAAAGAAGAATCCAAAGAACCATCCCGCTTCAATTTTATGATTTGATGCATTTCTGTCTGGTAAACAATTTTTCCATCTTTGGTAGATCTTTTATAATAAGTATTTATATATTTGGTAAAATTTCCTATCACATAGACTTCATCCGTTGGTTTATCATAAAAAAGTTTCACCACATTCGTAAAAAGCCCTCCGGCCACCCCGCCATTGAAGCTAGGCACTGTATCAGTTCCGGCATTAGGGGTCTGTTCAGGATCCAAATTAATTAAATCAACAGTCATGGAATCCAAGCTCGCATCTAAATTTAAACGAGTGATATTATTAATCCCACTACGTACGTTGTAAGTACCAAAAGTACCTCCCACAAATAAATCTCCATCTACCGTACTTCTGGCTATGGTATTCAGACTACCATTAGAACCTTTTCCGGCTTGAAAACTACCCTCCCTAAAATCACAGGTCTTAGAAATAGCCGCAATATGATTGATGTAAGTTTTTTCATCATCGGAACTGGCAGAAGCTGCGACCAAACCGGAATAATCAGTAAAGCTTCCAACAATTATATAATAACCCGCTGCAGGATTTTCAATGATTTGGGAAATCTCATGATTGGCTCCTTTAAAAGCATTAAAAGAAGTAGCAATGGAAACTTTTCCTTCTACGGTAAAAACAGGTCCATAATAAGCCTGTCCGTCTAAAGTTACAGAAGCAGCACCTGAACTGGCTTTTTCCGGTATCTTCACAGTAACCGTAGAATCAGAAGTCGAAAGAATTTCTGCCTCTGTTTGATTAATATAAAAAGTATAATCCGAAGAGGTATTCAGACCGGTCACAGCAAAAGTAACGGAAGTACCGGGGTCTCCCTCTGCAGGAGATGGTTTTTTGTCCTTAAAATGCACTAAGGGCTCCGGCCCATTCGCATAGGGACTATCCCCAATCATATTATCATCTTTACAGGAAAAGAGGGTTATTCCCATACAAAGCATCAAAAAAATGCAAGTTCCTGTTCGTTTAAGTCTCATTAAATTCATAATTCCTTTATATAAAATACAATAATACTTTTTAAGGTTTACCTATTCCCTGTTCCTGAGCATTCTGCATAAAATGAAATACACTAAACCCAAAATAATGATTAGTAAACCTTAAAGCATGAATGACGCCATTGGTTGGCTGTATATTCACAGAAGCAACCTCCGTAGTAAACCAGGCATTCAAAGGGGAGGCAAGGGACGGAATATAAGAAATCATTAATTCTCTATATCCTGCGTATTCTACGCCGCCGGCATTATGATAAACCACACCAATGTTCATAGAACGACCTCCATATGATGTATAATATTGCCCACCGAAAGCAACTTTTTCAGAAAGATCCAGCTGCGGATAATCACCCAACAGGTGTTTTCCTTTAAAAAGATATAAGGACAATTCTTCACGCCAAACATCAGGACTAATCTGACTCAGCTTGGATACCGTATCTTTCCCTTCACGATAAAGCGTGCGATTCAGAAAATTCAATGAACGTTCTATGGAAGTGTCCCCCGGCGCAAAGAAAGTAATTTCATTGCTCTCAAATACATCGTCCATGCCCGCCAGATGAATCACCTGTACCAACGTATCGAACAGCTCCGGACGGGATTTTAAATAATCTAAAACCGTTCCATCATAGTGGGGATCATGCACCCCATAATCTTTATAATAATCTTTCTGACAACTGCTCATCCCGATAATCAGGCCGGCAATCATTAAGAAGGGAATTAATTTTTTGACTTTCAATTTCATAACTAAACTTTATATCAAACGTTTTTTATTTTA
>DATGTY010000224.1:0-2327 GCA_035301605.1 Chitinophagaceae bacterium
AAATGACTTTATTTTAATATATATTTAGTGTGCTATTAATTATATTGAGATAAAATAATTTTCCCAACTGGAAAAGAAATTATCGGCTAAATAATTTGTACTTCAATATAGATCTCACCTCGTGATGCGCATCAGCATCAAACAATTCTCTTCTCCATAAAAACCTGAATTATTTTAATTGAATAATTACTTTAATTAGAGTTTGGTCATTATTAAAAAAAAATTATCTTTGCATACTCTACTAAGTTGGTGGAGTAAATAGGATATATGGTAATTGATCAAGTTTATAGCGCAGTAAAGTCGGGTAAAGAATCGAAAGATAATTCCGAAAAACACTCGAGAAGCATGGTTAAAGCTATATCATGGCGTACTGTTGGTACACTAGATACCATTCTTTTATCCTGGTTAATTGCTGGAGATTGGACGATAGCTATTTCTATTGGATCTGTTGAATTATTGACAAAAACCTCTCTCTATTACTTTCACGAACGAATTTGGAATAATATAAAATGGGGAAAATAAACAAGATGGATTTAACACAGATAAATCAATTGCTAAGGGAAAAAAGCCCGGAAGAAATTGCAGAATGGGCTATAAATCGTGCTGAAAAGCCGGTCATTACCACCAATTTCCGCCCGTACGAAGGCGCTATTTTACATTTGGTGACCCGCGTTAAGCCTTCCATTGATGTGGTATGGTGTGATACGGGTTACAATACACCGGACACTTATTTTCACGCGAAAGAATTAATTGAAAAATTGGAACTGAATATTCATATTTATGTTCCTAAACAATCGGTAGGGTTTAGAGATGTGATGTTAGGAATTCCTGAAGTGGATACACCGGAGCATAAAGCATTCTCTGAACAAGTAAAGCTGGAGCCTTTCCGTAGAGCGATGCATGAACAAAACCCCGATGTTTGGTTTACTAATTTAAGACATGGACAGACGACCTTTAGGGATAATATAGATATTGTCTCTGAAAGCAAAGACGGTATCCTAAAAGTCAGTCCTTTTTATCACTATTCTGATGAAGATTTAGATGAATATCTTAATCAACATCATTTGCCTAATGAGAAAAAATATTACGATCCCACAAAAGTACTTGCAAACAGAGAGTGTGGCATACACCAATAAATAGTAGATGAAATGGATGATAAAGTTGTTAATAAACTGCTTGAGGAGAAATGAATCTTTTATTTTGGCGAATACGCGATAGGGGCGTATTCGTCATTTTTATAGGTAGGAATTTAGGAATATATTATTAGAGTTGTATGAATGTAAAATTATGCCTACCTTTGCGCTGGTTCAAAAGAATCTACTATTTTAAGCAAAAGATTGAACTAAAGGTGAATATTTTTTTAAATCATATCAATACGAGAGATAGACAGCACAAAATCGCTGTTATTCATTCTACTTTCACCTTGAATCACTCCCTTCGTTTTGCCCGACGACGTTGTTTCGCATAGTTCTATTTCCTAATCAGTCTTTCTATTTTAATGAAAGAGCAAAGGAAGGTAAGTCGTTAAGTAAAACATTTTTTCACCCACACATATTATTGATATTTTGGAATCTGAGAAGACATTTATAGTTAGGATAGCCACGCCTGAAGACCATAAATATGCAGAATTAATTACAGAAGAAGTGGCAGATTCTGCCAAAAAAAGAGGTACGGGAATTGCAAAACGTACGCCTGAATATGTAATAAACAAAATGGATCAGGGAAAGGCTGTTATGGCAGTGAATCCCCAAAATGAGGAATGGGTAGGTTTTTGTTATATAGAAGCCTGGCAGGACAAAAAATATGTTGCTAATTCCGGGCTGATTGTGAACCCAAAATATAGAGGCTTAGGCGTCGCACGAAAAATAAAATCCAGAATTTTCAGGCTTTCCAGAGAAAAGTATCCGCATTCCAAAATCTTCGGGCTAACAACCGGTTTAGCTGTTATGCATATAAATTCGGATTTGGGTTATGAACCAGTTACTTATTCTGAGTTGACCGATGACGATCAATTCTGGAAAGGTTGTCAGAGTTGTATCAACTATCCCATATTAATGAGTAAGGGCCGAAAGCAGTGTTTGTGTACCGCTATGTTGTATAATCCTGATAAAGAAAAGAATAAGGAAAGAGAAAAGGGCAGTGTCAACAACATGAATGAAGAGAACGAACATACAGAAAAGAACAGACATTTCAGTGGAAATTATAAACTTTTTGCTCGTTGGACTCGTTTTAAGAAGTATATTTTATTGAAAGGAATAAATAAAAAAAAACAGAAATAAGTACTAAAAAATTAAAATAATGAGTAAAAAAGTAATATTAGGATTTAG
>DATGTY010000225.1:0-2513 GCA_035301605.1 Chitinophagaceae bacterium
ATGTCGAGGGTGTTTTTGGTGCCAATGTCGGTTATTTGAATCATTTCTTCCGGTGATTCATTAAGTATCATAGACAACAGCCCATTATTGGCACAGAAAAAATATTGTCCTTTATGCTTACACAAGAGGAAGGGCTCCTCATGTTTGGTTAACAGATTAACTAAAATAAAATGGTAACTGCCCCGGGGAAACCGGGGAAAAGCACTTTGACAGATATAGGCAGCCTGCGGAAAATTAAAAGGCGTGATTTCATGAGATATGTCAATGACGAGCTGCTGTGGTACAGTATCATATAATATACCTTTCATGGTCCCTACTAAGTAGTCCTGAAGTCCGATATCTGATGTTAATGTTATTGCCGACACAATTAATTCACAATTTGCCCCAAAATTCTTAAATACTAAGGACTTTCTGAAATATTATTTAAAAAAGACCACCTATTTATGCAAATGAAGTCGAAACCATTACCTTTGCTGCATGAGCAGAAGACGCAAAAATAGGGTGCTCGAATCCCTGGAAGTTACTGGCTACGCCGCTAAAGGAAAGTCCCTAACCCACCATGACGGAAAAGTGATTTTTATTGAAGGTGGAGCCGTTCCCGGAGATATCATAGATGTTAAATTGTTTAGAAATAAAAAAGATTGGGCAGAAGGTAGAGTATTGCGTTTTTATTCTCATTCAGAAGATAGAATAATCCCTTTTTGTAAACATTTTGATTGGTGTGGTGGATGTAAATGGCAGATGCTGCCTTATGAAAAACAGGTGGCTTACAAGCAGCAGGAGGTTATCGATCATTTAACGAGAATAGGAAAATTGGAATTGCCTGAAATTAATCCTATTATTGGTGCGGACAAAACTAGAAATTATAGGAATAAATTGGAATTTACTTTTAGTAACAAGGCGTACCTTAGCAGAGAAGAAATTGAGACCACGGGCTGGGATAGGAGAGATGCTGTAGGATTTCATGTTCCCAGAATGTTTGATAAAGTGCTTGATATTGAACAATGTCATTTACAGGAAGATCCCTCTAATCAAATTCGTAACGAGGTGAGGCGTTTTGCTTTAGAGAAAGGCTATGCATTCTATGATTTACGTGAACATACCGGGTGGTTGAGGAATTTAATTATTAGAAATTCTACGCTGGGAGAAGTGATGGTTAATTTGTGTGTGCGCACCAGAGAGGAGAATCAGCTGGAGGAAATGCTAAAGCATTTGAAAGCTAGTTTCCCTGAGATTACAAGCTTATTTTTTACTATAAATGGTAAAAAGAATGATAGTATTCAGGATTTGGAACCTGAACTTTATTCGGGAACGGGCTACATTCAGGAAAAGCTGGGGGATTATATTTTTAAAATAGGTCCCAAATCTTTTTTTCAGACGAATTCTTATCAGGCCAATGTGCTTTATGGAATTATAAAAGATTTTGCAGATTTAAAGGGAGAAGAAACAATTTATGATTTATATTGTGGCACCGGGAGCATCGGTATCTATTTGTCTGATAAAGTAAAGAAAATTGTAGGAGTAGAACTTATTGAAGAATCTATTGAGCATGCGAAAGAGAATGCAAGGATAAACAAGGTAAATAATGCCGCTTTTTTTGTCGGAGATGTAATTGCTGTTTGTGATGATGCTTTTTTTGAAGAAAATGGACGTCCGGATATGATTGTCTGTGATCCGCCAAGAGCGGGTATGCATAAGAAGCTCGTACGGAAATTATTGGAAATAGAAGCGCCCCGAATTGTGTATGTGAGTTGTAACCCTGCCACACAAGCCAGAGATTTGATAGATTTATCGGAGAAATATCTTATTAAAAAAGTTCAGCCGGTAGATATGTTCCCACATACGCATCATATTGAGAACGTCGTATTATTAGAGAAAAAATAACCTAAATTAATTTAAAAGTAAATGGCACAATTCCAACCTAGAGGCTATAGAATTCTACCTCCGGTAGTGAAAAACCTAATTATTATTAATGTATTGGTTTTTCTTATTCAAAAAGTGAGTCATGGTGTATTTAATTTCCCTATAGAGGAGATTTTCGCCTTACATTATTGGCAATCCAGTTTGTTTGAGCCCTTTCAAATTGTTACAAGCATGTTCATGCATGCCAGTATAGGACATATTTTCTTTAATATGTTTGCATTGTGGATGTTTGGCGCTATTCTCGAAAATTCCTGGGGACCCAAGCGATTCCTGATTTTTTATATGATTTGTGGAATTGGGGCGGCGGTCTGTTTTCTTGGGGCGCAAACCATTAGTTTCCACAATCTGCCCGGCAGTGAAATGTTTGGCTATGCGATGGGTTTAGATCCGTTTACGCTTCAACATTCCAATATGGGCGTTGCGCGCTTTTTATATGAACCTGTTTTAGGAGCGTCGGGAGCTATTTTTGGTTGCTTGGTGGCCTTTGGGGTCATGTTCCCCAATAGTTTAATTTATCTTTATTTCTTTGTTCCCATTAAGGCAAAATGGTTTGTCATTGGATATATTGCTATTGAGTTATGGATGGGTAT
>DATGTY010000226.1:0-5772 GCA_035301605.1 Chitinophagaceae bacterium
ATGGCAGGATCTTTTGCCGGTGAAGCGCAAGTGTCTCAAGATGACCAATCTAACACACAACAGCAGGCTGTTCCTCAGTTAAATCAAGGGGCACAACAAATTGATGTTTCTGATGCTGATTTAGATAAGTTTGCAAAGGCTTATCCTCAGGTACAGCAGGAAAATCAAAAAGCACAAAAAAAGATGGCCGGAGTCATTGAAGAAGAAGGAATGGAATTACAACGGTTTAACGAAATTCAACGTGCTAAAATGCAAAATAAGGAAGCAGATGTTACTAAGGATGAAGAAAAACAGGTGAAGGAGATTACTTCCAAGCTAGATAAACTACAACCTGAACTTCAAAAAAATGTACAGGGTGCGGCTACTTCTACCGGATTAAGTATTGAAAAGTTTCAGAAAATAGCAGTCGCTATCCAATCTAATCCTGATTTGCAAAAGAAGCTTAGAGAGAAATTAGCCGGAACTGTAAACAATAAGCAATAAGGCTTTTCATAGAAGCACACTTTTTATAATAAAGAAAGGGAGCAGATTTTTCATCTGCTCCCTTTCTTTTACAATTTATCAAGCACAAGAGCTTAACTTACTTTGCCTTGAACTTCTTTGATGACTTCTTGTGTTATTCCTCTTGGAGCCTCTGCATAATGAGAGAATTCCATAGTAGAAGTGGCACGGCCGGAGCTTAGGGAACGTAAGTCGGTAACATAGCCGAACATCTCACTTAATGGAACTTTGGCTTTAATAACCTGTGCATTGTTACGAGTATCCATTCCTTCCATGAGACCACGACGACGGCTAAGGTCGCCATTGACATCTCCCATGTATTGTTCAGGAGTAACTACTTCCACCTTCATGATAGGTTCTAATAATACCGGTTTTGCTTTTTTAGCAGCTTCACGGAAAGCAGTTTTAGCAACCAATTCAAAGGAATTTGCATCGGAATCCACCGGATGGAAACTTCCATCAAACAAGCGAACTCTCATGTTTTCAATAGGATACCCTGCAAGAGGTCCTGTTTTCATTGCCTGTTGGAATCCTTTCTCTACTGCCGGAATATATTCCTTAGGAATAGAACCTCCAAAGATGTCATTAATGAACTGTAGGCTTTGACCTTCATTTTCTTTAATCCATTCTTCATCGGCAGGTCCTATTTCAAATTTGATATCTGCGAACTTACCACGACCACCTGTTTGTTTCTTTAGAATTTCACGGTGCTCAATAGTAGCGTTAAGTGATTCAGTATAAGTTACCTGTGGAGCTCCTTTGTTGATATCTACCTTGAATTCACGACGCATACGGTCGATAATAATATCAAGATGAAGCTCACCCATTCCACTTAATACGGTTTGTCCGGTTTCTTCATTAGTTTCTACTGTAAGCGTAGGATCTTCTTCAAGTAATTTAGCAATTGCTATACCCATTTTATCCATGTCACCTTTAGTTTTAGGCTCAATAGCGATGGATATTACAGGAGCCGGAATGAACATGGATTCTAATACAATAGGGTGCGTTTGTTCACAAAGAGTGTCACCGGTTTTGATTTCTTTAAAACCAACAGCAGCACCTATGTCTCCAGCTTCGATAAAATCTAAGGGGTTTTGTTTGTTGGCATGCATTTGTAGAATACGACTAATTCTTTCTTTCTTACCTGAGCGCGTATTGAGTACATAAGATCCTGCATCCAGATGTCCTGAGTAGCAACGGAAGAAGGCCAGACGACCAACATAAGGATCGGTCATAATCTTAAATGCCAAAGCAGAGAATGGTTCATCTTTGCTTGGTTTTCTATGTTCTTCTTTTTCAGTTTTAGGATTAAAACCGTCGATGGCTTCTACGTCAAGCGGGCTGGGTAGATATCTGATAACTCCGTCCAACATGGCCTGTACACCTTTATTTTTAAAGGCGGTTCCGCAGAACATCGGGATAATATTTAAATTAATTGTAGCCTTTCTGACAGCAGCATACATTTCCTCTCCCGTGATAGAATCAGGGCTTTCGAAGAATTTTTCCATCAATGCTTCATCATCTTCTGCAATGGATTCTATGAGTTTTTCTCTCCATTCCTCCACATCATCTTTCATTTCTTCAGGAATGTCAATCTTTTCATATTTCATTCCCTGCGTACTATCGTCCCAGATGATTGCTTCCTTAGTAATAAGGTCAACAATTCCTTTAAAGTTATCTTCAGCTCCAATAGGTAGCTGCATGGGGATTGCTTTTGCTCCCAGCATGTCATGGATTTGTTTTACTACCATGAGGAAGTCTGCGCCAACACGATCCATTTTATTTACAAAGCCAATACGAGGTACTTTGTAACGGTTTGCCTGACGCCATACGGTTTCAGATTGGGGCTCTACGCCATCTACTGCTGAAAATAAAGCTACAAGACCGTCGAGTACACGCATGGAACGTTCTACCTCAATAGTAAAGTCCACGTGTCCGGGGGTGTCGATAATGTTTAATTTGTAACTTTGTGTGTCGTCTAAGGGGGTTCCTTGGTGTGTTGGGAATTTCCAGAAACAGGTTGTTGCTGCGGAAGTAATCGTGATACCACGTTCTTTTTCTTGACTCATCCAGTCCATTGCAGCAGCACCGTCATGGGTTTCTCCTATTTTATGAGAGATTCCGGTATAATACAGAATCCGTTCTGTAGTCGTCGTTTTACCGGCATCGATATGTGCTGCAATACCAAAATTGCGTTGAAATTTCAGATTGGCCATAATTCTATAGAATTAAATTTTTATTTTTAGGGCTGCAAAGGTAGGTTTTTTTATATTAAAGTTAAAACATAAGAAAGAATAGATTGGAAATAGACCTGTTCAGTCCTATTTTTTTGTTATAAATGGTATCAATACCCGCTCACTTTGAAATAAAGAATTAATTTTGATCCGTTATGTCGTATTGGCAGAGAAACAAAAAAGCATGATATTTGTTATTCTGGAAAAGGAAAATAAATAATTATTTGTAGAAGATTATATATATGTTTAAATTTTTAGGAAATTTAATCGGAGGAAGAAAATCCGAAAAAGATATTAAGAAAATTAGACCTCTTGTGGGAGAGATAAATGCGTATTATGAAGAATATCAGTCGCTGTCTAATGATGAGTTGAGAGGGAAAACAGTGGAATTTCGTGAGCGGGTAAGTTCATATCTTAAAGAATTAGATGAGGAAATAAAGACGAAAGAAGCGGAAGCTGAAAGTGGAGAATTGAGTCTTGTTGAGAAAGATAAAATCTATGAAGAAGTTGATAAAGTGAAGGAAAAACGGGATGATAAGCTAGAAGATATTCTGATGGAAATTCTGCCGGAGGCTTTTGCCGTGATGAAAGAAACGGCGCACAGATTTAGGGAGAATGAAAAATTGACAGCCGAAGCCACAGATTTAGATCGGCAGTTTGCTGTGGATTCCCCTCATATAAATGTTGTGGAAGGAAAGGATGGAAAACCGGCTCAGGTGATTTATAATAATTCATGGGAAGCAGCCGGTAATACCATTACATGGGATATGATTCACTATGATGTACAGCTTATTGGTGGTATTGTTTTGCATCAGGGGAAAGTTGCTGAGATGGCCACAGGTGAGGGAAAAACTTTGGTTTCTACTCTCCCGTCTTATTTAAATGGTCTGACCGGAGAAGGAGTACATATTGTTACGGTGAATAATTATTTGGCTCGACGTGACCAGGAATGGAATGCACCTCTGCTTGAGTTTTTAGGGCTCACTACAGATTGTATTGATAAATATCAACCCCATTCTGAAGAACGAAAAAAAGCCTATAGAGCCGATGTTATTTATGGCACCAATAATGAATTCGGCTTTGATTACCTGAGGGATAATATGGTACATTCCCCAAGCGAAATGGTACAAAGAAAGCATCATTTTTCCATGGTGGATGAGGTGGATAGTGTGTTGATTGATGATGCCAGAACGCCACTGATTATCTCCGGACCGGTTCCTAAAGGGGAAGAACAGGAATTTGTGAATTTGAAACCTCGTGTGGCTAAATTGGTAGAGGCACAGAAAAAGGTGGTATTAGATAACCTGAAAGAAGCAAAAAGTCAAATTAAAGAAGGTAAAACCGGACCACAAGATGGCGGATTGCATCTTTTTCGTGCGTTTAAAGGCCTTCCAAAAAACCATGCATTAATTAAGTATCTGAGTGAGCCAGGGCATAAAGTATTTATGCAGAAAGCTCAAAACTATTATCTTTCTGATCAGGAAAAGAATATGCACATCGCTACGGATGAATTGTTTTTTGTTATTGATGAACAAAACAACACGGTAGATTTAACAGATAAAGGGATTGAACTTATTACTAGTGCCGGAGAGGATCCCAGTTTCTTTGTGATGTCGGATATTGGTTCTGAAGTAGCAGAAGTGGAAAATTCTGATATGACTCCTGAAGAGAAAATTGAAAAGAAGGATGAATTACTTCAGAATTTTTCTGTAAAGAGTGAACGCATTCATTCAATGCAGCAATTGTTAAAAGCTTATACTTTATTCGAAAAGGATGATGAGTATGTAGTCATGGATAATAAAGTAAAAATTGTCGATGAACAAACCGGTCGTGTGATGGAAGGTAGGCGATATTCTGATGGTTTGCATCAAGCGATTGAAGCAAAAGAAGGCGTGAAGGTAGAAGCTGCTACACAGACTTTTGCAACGGTCAGCTTACAGAACTATTTTAGGATGTATCATAAGTTAGCCGGCATGACAGGTACAGCATCAACAGAGGCCGGTGAGTTATGGGAGATTTACAAATTAGATGTAGTAGAAATTCCTACGAATTTACCCATTATTCGTGAAGATAATGAGGATGTGGTTTATAAAACAGCACGCGAAAAATACAAGGCTGTTATTGAGAAAATTAAAGATTTGAAAGCGCAAGGACGACCTATATTGGTGGGTACCACCTCTGTAGAAATTTCCGAATTATTGAGTAAAATGTTGAAATTCGAGAAGATTTCTCATAATGTTTTGAATGCAAAACAGCATCAACGTGAGGCGCAGGTAGTTGCTGAAGCTGGTTTGCCCGGGAATGTGACCATTGCGACCAATATGGCTGGTCGTGGTACGGATATTAAATTAGGAGAAGGGGTGAAAGAAAGTGGAGGTTTGGCTATTCTGGGGACGGCTCGACATGATAGCCGTCGTGTGGATCTTCAGTTGAGAGGGCGTTCCGGACGTCAGGGAGATCCCGGATCCTCTCAGTTTTTTGTATCGTTGGAGGATGATTTGATGCGTATGTTTGGTTCCGAAAAGATTGCCGGAATCATGGATCGTATGGGCTATAAAGAAGGCGAAGTGATTCAGCATCGAATGATTTCCAAGTCTATAGAAAGAGCGCAGGGCAAAGTTGAAGAGAATAATTTTGGTATTCGTAAGCGCCTGTTGGATTATGATGATGTCATGAATAAACAGCGGACGGTGATTTATGATCGTCGTCGTCATGCTTTGTTTGGTAATCGATTGGCACTTGATATAGATAATGCGTTTTATGATGTATGTGCGAATCTGATTACTACACATAGAGAGAATGAAGATTATGAAAACTTTAAGCTGGAAGTTATTCGTTATCTTGGATTGGATGTATCCATTACAGAAGATGAATTGCTTAAAGAACATGAAGAAACACTGACAGAAAGACTCTATGAAGAAGCCCGAGAGAATTATGACAGGAAAATGCAGGGATTGTTGGAAAAGATATTGCCCGTTATTAAACGCATTAAAGATGATCAGGGCGATAGAGTAGAAAATATCTCTATTCCTTTTAC
>DATGTY010000227.1:0-3768 GCA_035301605.1 Chitinophagaceae bacterium
ATATCTTCCTGAGTGAGAACCTGGGTAATCTGACGACAACGATCGGTTCTGAAGTTGAAGCAAATTACTACATCTCCGGGGGCAATCGTAGCAATCGGCTGATTAGATTCATCTACGTGTATAATCGGCTTAATGAATTCATCCGTCACGTCTTCTGCGTAAGATTCTTTTACAGCAGCAATCAAATCTTGCGTTTGCTTGCCTTCTCCCGCAGTTAATGCATCATAGGCCAGCTTTACCCGCTCCCAGCGTTTGTCTCTATCCATGGCATAGTAACGCCCGGTTACAGAGGCGATAGCGCCGGTGGTCTTGTCTATGTGGCTTTGCAGATCTTCCAAATAGCCTGCCCCTCCTTTAGGATCTGTATCTCTTCCGTCTGTGAAAGCATGTACAAAAACATCTTTCAGTCCTTTGTCGTTAGCGATACTAAGTAATCCTTTCAGATGATTGATATGAGAATGTACACCGCCATCGCTCACCAAGCCCATCAGGTGTAATTTTTTGCCGGGTTGCGCCGCTTTGTCCAACGCTTCAGTTAAAACTTTATTCTTTTTTAAAGAGCCATCCTGAATAGCGATGTTAATTCTTTGTAATTCTTGGTTTACAATTCTGCCGGCACCAATATTGAGGTGTCCGACTTCTGAATTTCCCATCTGTCCTTCGGGAAGTCCTACTTTTTCTCCACAAGTGATGAGTTCACTATTGGGGTATTTTCTATACAAACTACTAACAAATGGTGTGTCTGCCAATGCAATGGCATCCGCTTTTCTTACTTGTCCATGGCCCCATCCGTCCATGATGATTAATATTGCCGGTTTCTTTTTCATGAATGCAAAATTAAAGAAATATTAGGTGAACATCCTAATTAGACAGCTGTTACTATAACGTTAAACATTAAAAAGACAAAATATTCTTTTTAAAGAAAGCCTATTAAATCGTATTTTTGCTCCTTAAAATAATAAAATTGGTATTATGGCTCGCATGAATAAAAGTAGTAATCCTGCCTTACGTGAAAAAATATTTGAAAGAGAAAGTGCTCGAACCATTCATATTAGTGAAGAAGGCACCATGTCTGTGAAAGGTACTTTGAATAAGTTTCTTTTCATCTTTGCCATGGCAATGTGTACCTCTGTTTATAGCTGGTTTGCTTTTGAAAAAGGGCAATCTGTAGCGCCGATGATTATGATAGGCGCTTTTGGCGGCTTGGGTCTGGCAATTCTGATGAGTTTTAAAATGAAATGGTCAAAATATCTGGCTCCTGCTTATGGTCTTTGTGAAGGTCTGTTTCTGGGAGCAATTTCTGCGATGTTTAGTCAGATGTTTGCCGAAAAAGCCCCTTATATTGTTATTCAGGCGGTTTTGTTGACCTTTGGTGTGGTATTGACTATGTGGACATTATATAGAACCAGGGTCATCAAAGTAACCAATCGGTTACGGATGATTATTGTCGGAGCCACAGGAGGGATTTTCGTGTTCTATCTACTGACTTGGGTACTGGGCTTTTTTGGCGTAAATATACCTTTTATGAGTGCAACGAACGGTTCCACTTTTGGAATTATTTTTTCATTGGTTGTCGTTGGTGTTGCTGCTCTGAATCTTTTACTCGATTTTGATATGATTGAAAAAGGGAGCCAGATGGGGGCGCCAAAATATATGGAATGGTATTGTGCTTTTGGTTTGATGGTGACCATTGTTTGGCTGTATATAGAAATTCTTCGTTTATTATCACGATTGAATAGCAGATAACCTCCTTATTTTAAAA
This sequence comes from Chitinophagaceae bacterium, assembly GCA_035301605.1. Taxonomy (GTDB): domain Bacteria; phylum Bacteroidota; class Bacteroidia; order Chitinophagales; family Chitinophagaceae; genus FW021-bin31. The sequence goes on from DATGTY010000227.1 coordinate 1,763, forward strand.
TAATCTTTCATAAAGCTCATCAATTCGGCTTAATTGAACAATTTCTATATGATAGCGTTCCAGGTCGATTTGCTGCGCTTTTTTCTTTTTATCCGGGAGGTTGTATTTAGATATAAAAATTTTTTCGAATCCTAATTTTTCAGCTTCTGATATACGTTGTTCAATGCGATTCACCGGCCGAATCTCTCCGCTTAAACCGACTTCTCCGGCAAAGCAATATTGCTCCGGCAAGGGTTCATCTTCGTATGAAGAGAGCAGGGCGCTTACGATGGATAGGTCTATTGAAGGATCTGAGACTTTGAGTCCCCCGGCAATATTTACATATACATCTTTAGTCCCAAATTGAAAGCCTCCTCTTTTTTCTAAAACAGCAAGTAATAATTGTAATCGACGTAAATCGAAACCGTTCACAGTGCGTTGAGGAACGCCATAAACCGAATGCGTGACCAGAGCTTGGGTTTCAATGAGCATCGGCCGAATGCCTTCTATAGATGCGCCAATGGCCACTCCACTGAGGGATTCATCTTTTTCAGACATTAGGATTTCGGAAGGGTTAGAAACTTGTCGCAATCCTGTTCCCGTCATTTCATAAATGCCTAGTTCCGAAGTAGATCCAAAGCGATTTTTAAGGGTGCGCAGGATGCGGTATTGATAATGTTGATCTCCTTCAAATTGCAACACGGTATCCACCATGTGTTCCAATATTTTTGGCCCGGCAATGCTGCCTTCTTTATTGATGTGACCTATAATAAAAACGGGCGTTTGTGAAGCTTTAGCAAATTGTTGTAATTCGGCAGTACAGGTTCTTATTTGAGAAATACTTCCCGGAGCAGATTCTACATAAGGAGATTGCAAAGTCTGTATGGAATCAACAATGACAATGTCTGGTTGCAGGTCTTTGATTTCTTTGAAAATAGAAGCCGTATTGGTTTCGGTGAGTAAAAAGAAACTTTCACTCTGGAGGTTCAGTCGATCTGACCGCATTCTAATTTGCTGTTCACTTTCTTCTCCACTTATGTATAGAACAACAGCCTGTTGCAGTTGCAATCCATTTTGTAAAAATAGTGTTGATTTTCCAATGCCGGGTTCGCCGGCTACTAAAACGAGCGAACCGGGAACAATACCTCCTCCCAATACTCTGTTCAACTCCTCATCATCTGTAGGAAGATATTGCTGCGGCTTTTTCTCTATCTCTGAAAGCTTGAGTGTTTGAGGTTGACCTGCTTTTTGTTCTTTCCAGTTTTCTTTTTTACTTTTTTCGCCTTTATCTATAATCTCTTCTACAAAGGTGTTCCACTCCCCACAAGAGGGGCATTTTCCTATCCATTTCGGGCTTTCCTGTCCACAGTTTTGACAAAAAAATGCTTTTTTTATTTTAGCCATACGATGGACGAATATAGTTTTTTTTGTGAGATTATCTAACGAATGCGAGGGGAAATGGGCAAAAATATACCTCGATGAGACAGACCTCTTTCTATCCTTCTCACCTGAGTAATGAAAATTTTTTATAGTAAAACAAAATTATATTTGTGTTTTGTTGATATTATGATTACCTTTATTTTGTTAAAGCTATATTAATAGCTATTTTTCTATAAAAATAATTAAACCTTATTAAGAGAATAGGATTGAACTAATTTGTACTATGAGAAAGCTTTACTTTCTTTTGTGGAATAACCAAGGCGACTAACGCACAAATTGAATCAGGTTCCCTTGCTCCTTATTCCGCTTTGAATCATACGCTTAGTACGCTTCCTAAAAATTATCTACACAAAATAACTCGTAAGACGCAACAAGTTAAAAAGCGTATCACAAGGAGAACACAAAAAGCTTTAACCCGATTACAGAAGCAAGAAGAAAAGAGTTATAAAGATTATCTGCAATAGATTCTCTTGCGGCGCATACGCTATTGACGGAGTCTATTGATTCCCTTTCAAAGTTGGGGGGATTGTTACAAGGAAAAGCCTTAGGACTCGATCATGAAATTCCGGGATCTGCATACATTCCAT
>DATGTY010000228.1:0-4045 GCA_035301605.1 Chitinophagaceae bacterium
TTTTTTATGGCATAATTTCTCAAATCCTCCAGAGAAAGTTGTCCTTCTTCAAATTCTTTCCCTTCTCCACTATCAAAAGAAGCATAACGATCTGTACGCATTCGCTCCAACATTCCGTCCTGTAATATTTTATCTGCAATAATCAACCCGCGGGCAAAAGTGTCCATACCGCTGACATGTGCATAAAAGAGATCGGTGAGATCAGTAGAATTCCTTCTGACTTTGGCATCAAAATTAATTCCTCCGGTCTGAAATCCACCGGACTTCAAAATAACCAACATGGATTCTACCACATCATTAATGTTATTGGGAAACTGATCGGTATCCCAACCATTCTGATAGTCTCCCCTATTGGCATCAATACTTCCCAACAGTCCGGCTTCAGCCGCTACCGTTAATTCATGGGAAAAAGTGTGACCGGCAAGGATGGCGTGGTTCACTTCAAGGTTTAGTTTGAAATCATCCTGCAGTCCATATTCCCTTAAAAAACCAATCACTGTAGCCGCATCATAATCATACTGATGTTTCGTCGGTTCTGCTGGTTTGGGTTCTATCAGGAAAGTTCCTTCAAAACCCTTACTTCTTGCATAATCTTTTGCCTTGTGAAGGAAAGTAGCAAAATGTTGTTGCTCTCTTTTCATCTGGGTATTCAACAAACTCATATAACCTTCTCTCCCACCCCAAAACACATAATTCTGTCCACCTAAAGCAATGGTGGCATCTATGGCGCCTTTCACCTGAGCAGCCGCGTGACTTAAAACATGAAAATCTGGATTGGTAGCGGCACCATTCATATATCTCTTATTAGTAAATACATTGGAAGTGCCCCAAAGCAACTGTACTCCGCTTTGTGCCATTTTCTCTTTAGCATATTCCGTAATGGCCTGTAATCTCCGTTCATTTTCTTCTACATCTTTTCCCAAATCCACCAGATCCACATCATGAAAACAGAAATAAGGCATTCCCAATTTCGTTATAAACTCAAAAGCTGCATCCATCTTGTCTTTTGCTCTTTCTACCGGATCAGCCTTATCATCCCAAGGGAAAATATGCGTATCTTCTCCAAAGGGATCAGCGCCGCCGCCGGAAAAAGAATGCCAATAAGCGCAGGCAAATTTCAAATGTTCTTTCAGCGTTTTTCCTGCTACCACTCTGTCTTCATCATACCACCGATAGGCTAATAAATTATCTGATTCCGGACCTTCATATTTTATTTGGTCTATTCCTTTAAAAAATTCCTTGTTGCCTACTGTTATTTTAGTAGTCATAGAACTATCTTCTATATTTTTCATTACAAATGATATTTAATTAAAAAACTAATAATAAAAGTAAATGTACAAAAAATGCTTAAAGAACAACCGATTGCAATAAATTTTAGGTTATGATTTAATAATCAAATTAGGGTTATAATCCTAATTAATATACGTTTCAAGAAATCCCTCCCCTTGGATTAAAGTCAAGGAATTATCGATATTTATTTAAAAAATTATACCTACATTTTATAGTTTTCAACAGTTGTGCTCTGTATATCAATAATTGGTTTTATTGTTTATTGATCCTTCATAACCATATCAATAGACTATTTCACCGGTCTCACTCTTATCCAATCAAAATCGGCATAACCCGAATTATGTTCTTGCTCTATACTACTACAAAACAATCCTATCTTTGCGCCTATCCAATGTCCTGGTTTAGCGGTAAAAGTTGCATCTACTTTCTCAAAATTTTCTCCATCCAGGCTATAACTAAAATGACAGACCGCCCCTTCTTTTACAGTTACTCTAAAATAGATAATATCATCCTTTATCTGACCTAAAGTCTTTACCTTTTCAGCATTACCATCAATTGCTCCTTCGCAAGTAGAAAAACTCAAGCTAAGTTTACCCTCTTTATTGGTCAAAGACAGATAAGCATAATCTTCTCCCATGACCATAAACCCAACTTTATCTCCATTATTGCTGGGATGAAATTTTAATTTTGTAGTTACTTGAAACTGATCTGCGGGGAACTTTTGCATGAGAATGCTGGGAAAAGTCCAATAGTTTTTCATATCTTCTTTTAAGCGCTGCGCATACAGACGCAAAGTCCCTTTTCCGGTCATATACATCCAAGTAGCCTGAGGATTCGCTTGCCATTGCCACTGTAATCCTAATTTCAAATCATTGAAATCGTCTGAAGTCTGAGGAACTGCCAAAGGATAAGACTGACCAACATCCGGTTTTTTGTAGATCGCTACAGGTTCCCCTACACCATCTCCATCTTTATCTTCACCGATTACAGGCCAATCATTTACCCATTCCATAGGCTCTAAATAGGTTACTCTGCCATAGGCCTCCATATCTCTAAAATGAATAAACCATGATTGTTCCCCATCAGGAGTAGTTACCCAACCTCCCTGATGTGGTCCATTAATAGAAGTCTCTCCTTGATGCATCACCAATTTTCTTTGATAAGGACCATATACATTTTTCGATCTTAATACGATTTGATATCCATGGCTAACCCCTCCTGCCGGAGCAAAAATATAATAATAGCCATTCCGCTTATAAAATTTTGGACCTTCCGTTGTTCGATCCACTCCACGTCCATCGTAGACAATGACACCTTCTCCTAAAGCTTTAGTTCCTGAACTATTCATTCGGGTAACAGTTAATATATTGTTTATCCCGGCACGACTTCCTGCAAAAGCATGGACAAGATATGCCTTCCCTTTATCATCCCACAATGGGCTAGGGTCAATCAGCCCTTTTCCTGCTTTAACCAAAAAAGGCTTTGTCCAGGGACCTGCCGGATCTTTTGCCCTTACCATATAAATGCCAAAATCAGGATCACCATAATATACATAAAAAGAATCGTTATGATAACGAATAGACGGAGCCCACACCCCTTCACCATGTTGTGTTTTTGAAAAGTGATCATAAGGGAAATGTCGCATTAAAGCATGACCAATAATAGTCCAGTTTACCAAATCTTTTGAATGTAGAATAGGCAACCCCGGTACCGCATCAAAGCTGGAAGCGACCAGGTAATAATCATCTCCTACCCGACAAACATCCGGATCAGAATAATCAGCAAAAATAATTGGGTTTTTATACTTTCCATTGCCTAAGTCAGGTACCCAGGCTTCTTTAGAAGATTCAAGATCTTGTGCCTGCACAGGTTGGTAAAAAAGACCTCCTGCAATAATCAATAATACGATTAGTTTTTTCATGTTTTTTTCTGTTTTCAAGTAAATCAATTTATTTTTTTGTGGGTATAAAATTCATTTCCTATCCGGATTCCAACTTTTAGTCATCCCTTTAAAAATGTTTCCCTTCGTATATTTTTCCGCTTGTTGATTGGTAAGCTGATGTGTCCATTTTGCTCTTTTCGAAGGATTTGCTCCCGCTCCTTTAGAATGATACTCGGCATAATATACTGTTTTTTCATTCTCGGAGTTTCCCCAGTTGTCCCAGCCTTCGGGACGAATAAAGTTCCCCATTTCACAGTTCAAGTAAACCGTCTTGGCATATTTTCGCCAAGGACGTCCGAGATATACCTGATTGACGTTTGAGGATGCGATGATTTTACAATCTTTGAACACAAAGCCAAATTCTGAATTTCTAGAAGTAGAGGCTGCGGTAATATATGAATTTGACTTGATTTTGATTTTACACTTTTCAAATAACGCCGTGGCCTGACCAAAGATAAAATCGGTTGTCCCCTCTATATAACAATTCTTAAAATAGTCCCGAGCGTGTTCTCCTGTCAGATAGATGGTATCCTGATTCCCTATGAATCGACAATTATCAAAAGAACAACGATCTGCATTGACTGTTAGTGCCATAGCCTGACCAATGGGGCCTGCATTATTTTTTATGGTTAGATTCTCTGCATGAAAATCATTGCCTTCTACTGTTACGGTAGCCGTATAAAAAGTACTATTGGGGCCTTTATTTATTCGGTTAAAATAATCACTATAAGCTATAATCGTACTGTCCTTATTTTCTCCAATCATAGAAATTTTAGTATTCCACTCCGGAATACGCACTTTCTCATGATAAAC
>DATGTY010000229.1:0-5872 GCA_035301605.1 Chitinophagaceae bacterium
TACCCAATTCCATCTTTCAAATTCTCTTTATACGTTACAGCAGGCACATTTACAATGGCTCGTTTCACCTGCTTTTCTATAACTTCATTTTTCCATGGTCTTTTTACTTTAATCCTCATAGTGGTTCCTTCCTCCCCTCTCAACAGCTTATGCACCCTATCTGATGGCATACCGGTCACCTCCTTTCCATCTAAAGAAAGAATGATATCGCCCACATGAAAACCCGCTTTTGCAAAGGGTGCCTTTGGGAAAAGTGAAGAAATAAAAACAGAATCATGAATCACCTGAAAAGAAGCACCGATTCCGGTATAGGCTCCTGTCTTTTGGAATTCCAATTTTTGTATTTCATCTTCCGGATAATAAATAGTGTAAGGATCCAATCCCTGAGTCATCGACTTTATGGCTGACTCCATCAATTCAACGGGATCTAAAGAATCTACATAATAAGTATTTAAATCTTTATAAACAGCCGCCATCTGATCCAGGCTTTTTGATATCTCAAAATATTTATCTCCTGCTCGAAAGGCTACTATTCCACCTAAGAGCAACAGCACAAGTGCGCACAACCAATAGCCTTTTTTCTTATTCATATTCTTTTTATTTTGGCAACTTCAAACCTATAAGGTTTTTAAAAACCTTATAGGTTTGGAAGGATTTTACTAGCCAATTAAATTTACTTCCCGCTCCAAATTTACGTCAAAGCGTTCGAAAACACTTTGTTTTATTTCTTCAGAAAGTTGATAGACCGATTTTCCATCTACTTCTCCATAATTCACCAGCACCAACGATTGTCTGGGATACACCCCCAAATCTCCTCGTCTATACCCTTTCCAACCACATTGTTCAATCAGCCAACCGGCAGCCAATTTAAAATTATCCATAAAAGGGAAATATCGTATATTCGGGTGCTTTTTTTTCAATTCCTCCAGCTTCTCCTTTTCTATAATCGGGTTTTTAAAGAAACTACCTGCGCTCCCCACCTCTTTAGGATTCGGCAGTTTGGAAGACCGAATATTTATCACCGCATCACTTATCGCCCTAATCGACATTTTTTTTATTCCCATCTTTTCCAATTCTTGTTGAATAGCACCATAAGAAGTATTAAAATGAGGCTTCTTATTTAATCGAAACGTTACATTCAGGATAACAAACTGGTCTTTATGCTTCTTTTTAAAAACACTTTCTCTGTATCCGAAATGGCAATCTTTTTTATAGAAAGTAACCACTTCTTTATCTTGAATATGAAAAGCTTCCAGAGAATGAAAAACATCTTTTATCTCTACCCCATAAGCACCTATATTCTGCATCGGGCTGGCTCCTACATTCCCGGGGATCAGCGATAAATTCTCAATTCCTGCCCAGCCTTTATCAATGCAATAAAGCACAAATTGATGCCAATTCTCCCCGGCACCTACTTTCACCCGAAAATATTCTTCATCTTCCTCCACCACTTCTATCCCTTTTACTTCATTTTTTAAAACGGAAGAGACGGTTTGAGTTAAGAGAATATTACTACCTCCACCTAACACCAAAGAAGGCCGAGCAAAACAATCCTCTGCTAAAAGCACTTCCAAATCATCCGCTGAAGAAAAAGGAGCAAAATGTTCCGCTTTTACATCTATACCAAAGGTATTTAAGGATTTTAAGGAATATTTTTTATAGCTCTTCATTTGTTTCCTTTTTTAAACACAATCCACATCCGGTACAATAAAAACGCGGCTATACTTTTTTTGTGCTTGCAGCCAATTAAATTGCGCCCGAATATATTTCTTTATTTTTCCTAGATCGCCTTTCTCTTTAGGCACCTTCACCATCATTTCCATGATGTAATAATTCTTAATTCTTCCCACAATAGGCGCACTTGGACCCAATAAATCCTCCTTAAAATAAGCACGTAGAGACTGACTTAATATATCTGCTGCTTCACTCACCACTTCTACTTTTTTATGTCGCAATGCAATACGGATAACCCGTGTAAACGGAGGATATCTAAAAGCCTCTCTTTCTTTTATTTCTGCCTCATAAAATCCTTCATAATCGTGGCGAAGAACATACTCAAATACTGCATGCTCCGTATTCATCGTCTGAAGAAGCACCTTCCCTCCTTCCCCTCTTCTGCCTGACCGACCACTCACCTGCGACAAAATCTGAAAAGCTCTTTCGTTTAATCTAAAATCCGGATAACTCAATAAACTATCTACATTCAAAATACCCACTAAATTCACATGATCAAAATCTAAACCTTTAACTACCATCTGTGTTCCCACCAACATATCAATCTCATGTTGCTCAAAACGAGTAATCAATCGCTGATGTGCATTTTTATTTTTAACGGTATCATAATCCATTCGTTCTATTCTACTTCCCTGAAAATGCTGCAATAAATCATCTTCTACCCGTTCCGTACCAAAACTTCTATTACTCAGTTTCAGACTACCGCATGCACCACAAACATCAGGAACAGGATATTGCTGTCCACAATAATGACAATGCAAACGATGATGAAATTTATGATAAGTTAAGGAAACATCACAATTCTTACATCGCGGCATCCAGCCACAAACATTGCAAACTATGGACGGCGCATATCCCCTCCTGTTTTGAAAGAGAATGACTTGTTTATTATCAGAAAGTGATTTCTTAATTTCCATCTCCAGCTGAGGAGACAAATAACTAATACTATCTTTTGTATGAAGCATTTGTTTCATATCCACTACTTCCATTTCCGGCATTTTTACCCCACCATAACGCGTTGTCAGTTTAACCAATCCATACTTTCCCTGCAAGGCATTATAATATGTTTCCATCGAAGGTGTAGCGGAACCCATTACCACTTTTGCACCGAATAATTGCGCATAATACAATGCTGCATCTCTGGCATGATAGCGCGGTGCCGGATCACGTTGTTTATAAGAAGCATCATGTTCTTCATCCAAAACCACCAGCCCCAAATCCTTAAATGGCAACATCAAGGCAGATCGTGCACCTAAAACAATTTTATACTCCCCGCTCTTTACCTTATTCCAGATTTCGACACGTTCATTATTATTAAATTTAGAATGATAGATACCGATTTGTGTACCAAAATGTTTTTGTAAACGACTTACAATTTGCGCGGTTAATGCAATTTCGGGCAATAAATACAGCACTTGTTTTCCCTGTTTCAAAAATTGCTCCATCAGCCGGATATAAACCATAGTTTTCCCACTGGAAGTCACACCATGCAATAGTACACTTTGTTTTTTATCAAATTCCGTCAGTATTTCTTGATAGGCCTGCTCTTGCAATGGATTAAATTCAAAAGAAGCTTCTACATTCTTTATTTTTCGGGACAACCGATCTATCGCTTTCTTATCCTTTTTGAGGATTCCTTTAGTTACCAAGCTATTCACTACTGAAGAAGACACGCCGGCTTTCTTTTGTACCTCCTTTCTTTTGACCCAGTCTTCCTTTTTAGACAAAGATATAAATGCCAAAAAGGCCTGTTCCTGCTTTGGTGCCCGTTTCAATAGTTCGAAAGCACGTTGCATATCGGCAGAAGATTCAAAATCAGGATGTAAGGATACAACGGTTTCTTTTTTGAGCTTATATGTCGTCTTCAGTTCTTCATCCAACAAACAAACCCGCTTATGAATCATTTGATTAATAACGGGATATACGGTTATTTTGTCTAGAATCTGCTGCACTTCTTCTATGCTCAATTCCTTATGAATTTGCAGCGCTTCTGCTACCAAATATTCATCATCTGTCAGCTCTTCTGTATCAATATCTGCTTCCGGATTCAATAAAATTCGCGTCTCGCTTGTCAGTTTCAAATAGGCCGGCAAAGCAACATTCATCACTTCTCCTTCCGTGCACATATAATACCGGGCAATCCATTCCCAAAATTGCAACTGCATCGGATGTAAAATAGGCTCTTCATCCAACAATTCCAATATAGGTTTCACCTCATACTTTTCCGGTTTTCTATCGTGTACTTCTTTCACCAATGCAGCATACTTTCTCCTTCGACCAAATTGCACTGCCACTCTACATCCCGGAATCAATTTATCTTCAAGAAATTCGGGAACACCATAGGTATAATTTTGTGGTAATGCCTGAGGTAATATGACGTCTGCGTACTTCAAAAGGTTCATTTTAATCTTGTTGCACAATTTACTGACATTTGGTATAAAAAGAGCAGATTTGGCAATGATTTTACTTTACTCATCGACCAGACGGTTTAGAACTGTCTGGCCGATGAGTAATAGAACCGTCAGACCGATAATCTGACCAATAAAACTAAGTTCACTTCGTTCGATTCCAAATATCCCAGGACGCTTCTGCTTGTCCTACAAGCATTTCATAACCATTTTTTATCGCCGCCCCACGCTCTTTACCCAAGGTAAGAAAACGGGTTTCTTTCGGATTATACACTAGATCATGAAGAATATGAAGAGAGCTAATATACTGATAAGGAAGTTCCGGACACCCTTCCACCTTCGGATAGGTTCCTAAAGGAGTAGTGTTCACAATCAACTGATGGTTTTTCATTACCTTTTCAGTCAATTCCTGGTAGGAATAACCATTTTCAATAGGTCTTCTGCTTACAAAATGATAGGCTATTTTCAATTCTTTTAGTACATAAGCCACCGCTTTTGAAGCGCCACCTGTTCCTAATATAAGCGCAGCATCAGGATTTCCATTTAACATAGGCAAAAGACTATTCTTAAAACCCAATACATCCGTATTATAGCCAATCTTTTTTCCACCAACAAAGCGAATACAATTGACCGCTTTAATTTCTTTGGCAGCTTCTGAGAGCCCGTCCAAAAAAGGAATCACTTTTTCTTTATAAGGCACAGTAACATTCAGTCCTTCCAGATTTTCTATCGTCTTTATCAAAGTAGGAAAATCATCAATCGTCTCCAACTGATGATTTTCATATTGACATTCTGTTATTTTTTCTTCTCGAAACTTTTCCGCAAAATACTTCTCTGAAAAAGAATGCTCCAAGGGGTATCCTATAAGACCAAAGTTTTTCATCGCTATAAAAATCCTTTATTGATCTAAAAATAAATGAAAACTTTCAGAACGCAAGCCAGCACGCATTGCTTCCAAAGGAATTACTTCAGCAGGCGCAATATTTCCCAAATTTACATTACATCCTACTAATTTAAGAAAATAATTTTGTTGCTCTTTCTTAGGCGCTTCCCATAATATTTTTTCTCCGGGAACCTGCGTCAGAATTTCCTGAACCAATCCTTGTCTAACTTCTCCTGAATCTCTATAAATACCTACCGTACCACTCTCTCTAGCCTCAGCAATCACGTAAGATGCGCCGGCATCTAATTCACTATTCATCAGCTCAACCCATTTATATGGAGGCATAATATCTGTCACATCCTTAGAACCCACTTCACTTAACACGGTGACATATTCAGATAGCTGCTTAATATAACGACATTTTTCATCATGCGGAATAGAAATAGAACCATCAGAGACCTCAACAAAATCTACATCATATTCCTGAAGAACCTTAATATAATCTTCGACTTGATTCCTAATCACAAAAGCTTCAAAAAGCGTACCTCCAAAATATACAGGAATATTATTTTTACGATAAACGGCCAATTTTTCTTTCAACCCAGGAGTAACAACAGAGGTTCCAAAACCCAACTTCACAATATCAACATAGGGACCTGCAATAGAAAGAAAATTCTCAACATCAGGAATACTCAACCCCTTGTCCATGACCATAGTCAAACCTTCCTTCCGGGGTTTTTTAGTACGATCCGGAATTTGAGTTAGGTTAAAATTCATATGCTTATTTTAATTTAAAAATCTAAAAATTCATGTAAAGGTAAGAACTAAATAAATTTATTTCCTCATC
>DATGTY010000230.1:0-3405 GCA_035301605.1 Chitinophagaceae bacterium
GCAATCATTTGGGAGGAGATCCCATAATTTTGATCCCCCATCAGGGATTCCCCGCTTAATTTAAGCAGGATTCTTTTGTATTTTGGAAGCATAGGGTATAAATTTACAATTTTTTACAAAAAAAAGGAGAGTTTATTAAAAAACTCTCCTTTCAATTTTATCATAAGGTCATTAACTTAAAGATATTCGGTTAAAAGAAAGCACTTTGGCTTCTGCATCAGTCTCTTTTAAGAAATCAGCAACACTCTGCTTATTATCTTTCACAAAAGGTTGAGATAAAAGAGTATGTTCTTTAAAGTATTTATTAACTTTTCCTTTAGAAATTTTTTCAGCTAAATCCGCCGGTTTCCCTTCTGCTTTAATTTGCGCCGTTGCAATTTCTTTCTCCCGATCAATCACTTCCTGAGGAACCCCATCCGGATCAATAGCTACCGGATTCATTGCTGCGATTTGCATAGCAATATCCTGAGCAGCCTCTGTATCAATTTCTTTGGAGAATCCAACCAATACCCCAATAGAATAATTTCCATGGATATAGGATGCAACATAATCTGCATCTACTTTCTCAAAGTGGCTAAAGGTTAACTTTTCACCAATCTTACCAATCAGTTCGGTTAATTGTTCTTCCACTTTTTTCCCATCTAATTCAGCTGCCTTCACTTCTTCCAAAGTAGAAAAGTTATTGTCCAAAGCCAAAGAAGTCACAGCCTGTGCAAAGTTCAGAAAATCTTCATTCTTTGCCACAAAATCTGTTTCACAACTTACGGAAAGAATGATTCCTTTATTTTGTTCAGCATTTGTTTTTGCAATAACAACACCTTCGTTAGTTTCTCTTCCGGAGCGCATAGCAGCCACTTTTTGTCCTTTTTTCCGTAAGAATTTGATTGCTTTTTCAAAATCACCATCACATTCTATCAGGGCTTTTCGACAATCCATCATCCCGGCACCGGTTTGCTTACGCAGCTTATTTACATCTGCAGCAGATACTTTTGCCATAATTATTTCGACTATTTATTATCTTTATTAAAAAATTAATCTCTGAAGGATTATTTTTCCTCCTTGGTTTCAGAAACAGTTACAGTTTCCTTTTTAGCTCCTTCTTTCTTCGCGTCATCGGCCTTTTCTGCTTGTTTTTCCTTATCTTCTACTCTTTCCTGCAAGCCTTCTTTAATAGCAGCAGTAATATAATCGGTAATGATAGCGATTGATTTAGAAGCATCGTCATTTCCTGGAATTACGAAGTCTAACTTACGCGGATCAGAATTGGTATCTACCAATCCAAAAGTAGTAATACCCAGTTTTCTAGCCTCAGCCAAAGCAATATTTTCGTAGGAAGTATCCACAATAAATAAAGCAGCCGGCTGGCGATTTAATTGTGCAATTCCACCCAATACTTTATTCATTTTATCGAAATCACGTTGCAATGTAAGACGTTCTTTTTTAGTCACATTTTCTAATGTTCCATCCTTAAACATCTTCTCGATACTCTGCATTTTCTTCACGCTCTTACGAATAGTAGCGAAATTGGTAAGCATACCTCCCAACCATCTTTCGGTAACGTAAGGCATATTTACTTTTTGTGCTGCATCAGCTACAATATCTTTTGCCTGTTTTTTAGTAGCTACAAAAAGGATTTTTTTACCGCTACGTGCTACAGATTTCATTGCATTGGCAGTATCCTGCAAGCCTTCAACTGTGCGATTCAAATCGATGATATGAATACCTTTCTTTTCGGTAAAAATATATGGTGACATTTTAGGGTTCCATTTTTTTCTTAAATGGCCAAAATGAACACCTGCTTCTAATAATTCTTTCTGTAAAGAAGTTTTATTATCTTCCATAATACTTTCTATAAATCGTTGTATAAAAACCAATAGTTAATTCAAATATTCTCAAACACAGTACAAAGACTAACGTTTAGAGAACTGGAAGCTCTTTCTGGCTTTTTTCTGCCCCGGTTTCTTCCTTTCTACCTTACGTGCATCCCGCATCAATAATCCTTCTTGTTTAAGTGCCGGACGCCACTCTTCATTCAGATTACATAACGCACGGGCAATACCCAATTTCAAGGCTTCTGCCTGTCCTTTATTTCCGCCTCCTTTAACTGTTGCTTTAATATCAAAAGCATCAGATGCTTCAATAGTCTTCAAAGGAAGATCTACCTGAATTTGTAAATATTCCTGCGGAAAGAATTCTTTATAATCCTTGTTATTAATCGTAATTTTTCCGCTACCCTTTTCAATAAAAACACGAGCAACAGATTCTTTACGTCTGCCTATTGCTTTCTTCTCTTTTTCCATGAATTATTCAATTAAAAATTTAATGTCTGAGGTTTTTGTGCAGTATGTGGATGTTCAGCTCCTTTATAGACATATAATTTCTTGAACATCTGGCGACCTAATTTATTGTTAGGCAACATTCCTTGTACAGCACGTTCTACAACGGCCTCCGGACGGCGATTCAATAATTTGCCTGCCTCTTCTCTTTTTTGTCCACCAGGATAACCGGAAAAAGTGGCATATTCCTTTTGTTTCAATTTATGACCGGTGAGTACAACCTTTTCGGCATTAATAACAACAATATTATCTCCACAATCTACATGCGGGGTATAATAAGGTTTATTTTTACCTCTTAATATTGCTGCAATCTGAGCGCACATACGACCCAGAGTTTGATTTGTGGCATCTACCACATACCAATCGTGCTTTACGGTGTCCCGATTAGCAAATTTTGTTTTAAAACTTAACGTGTCCATAATCTATTAATAAATACGCTTTATAAATATGGTCTATCATGACCTATTTTGGGCGCGCAAAGTTAGTTTGTTATTTTATGTAAAACAAGTATTTTTATATAAATTTTGACCATACTTCTATAAGTTACTGATAAACAGCAAAAATATCGCACAAAATTTTTAGACATTACTTATCCATTCGTTATTCAGAAAGCAAATTTAAATTCTCCAGATCTAAATTTTCTAATTTCCGTGCTACTTTTTTGGAAACCTTCATGTGCTTTATCGCTCCAAGATGCCTTCTATGATGCAAATCAGTACCCAAATAATCAATTAGTCCGGCATCTAATATTTTTTTTGCCAACTCTTTTTCTTTATGTCCATAATATCCCGCAAAGGAAAGAATATTCGGCTGCAGCTTACATCCATGTTTCAAAAACAAATCTAATTGTTCCAGATTATCTTCCAGATAATGATAACGTTCAGGATGCGCTAGAATAGGTTGATAATTATGACTGCGCATCAAAAATAAAATTTCTTCTATATTAGGAGGAAGTGCAGAAAACATTGTCTCCACCAGCACAATATTATCTTTTATACACAACAAACCCTCTTCCATCTTATCAGGCAATTGTTCATCAATGAGGTATTCGGCTGCATAAGAAACAGAA
>DATGTY010000231.1:0-4056 GCA_035301605.1 Chitinophagaceae bacterium
ATGCTTCCAATGGACTTGCTGATATTTCCATCACTGGAGAATTTTTTATCTATGGATGTGTGCTCTAGACCCTTAATCACTAAGACTTTAATTCCTTTGGCTATCAGCCAGCCAATAAAAAGAATGATTAATGCACCAATAATACCGGGTACGTTTGTCGCAATAGTATCAGCAAAACTGCTGAAAATCTCTGAAAAATTCATGCTTTAATTTTTAATGAAATAATAAAAAAGTAGTTGTATTTGGCTAAAGTAGAATGGTTACAACTTTTATTCAAGCATGAATTTAGTATAAAATTAACAAATAAAAAAAAGAACCATCCTTTTATTTATTTAATCAATACAATATATCCATTAAAAACGTTCAATATAGGTAGTGAATTGTCGGGAGAATTTATGTTTTAATGCCCAACTCTTTAGCGCTTTTGTGCATATATTGAAGTGCCGCTTCCTTGTTATTAGGTATTTCTCCATCCAGAATAGCTTCTCTGATGGCATTTTTTATATCACCGACTGTTTTGCTGGGTTTAAGATGAAAGGCTTCCATGATTTCTTTTCCTGATACCGGTGGTTGCCAGTTTTTTATGCGATCTTGTTCTTCCACTTCTTTCAACTGCTGTTGAACGAGTTTAAAGTTTTCTTTAAATCGTTTTACTTTTTTCTTGTTTTTAGAAGTGATGTCTGCGTTACAGAGCAACATGAGCGCCTCCAAATCATCCCCTGCATCAAAGAGCAAGCGACGGAGTGCCGAGTCTGTGATATTGTCTTTGGTTAAGCTTATAGGACGTAAATGCAGGGCGACCAGCTTCTTAACAAACCGCATTTTTTCATTCAATGGTAGTTTTAGCTTTTTGAAAATCTTAGGAACCATTCGGCTGCCGACGACTTCATGTCCGTGGAATGTCCATCCATGACCGGACTCAAAACGTTTGGTAGCTGGTTTTCCAATATCATGTAAAATAGCTGCCCAGCGCAACCAAAGGTCGTCGGTGTATGGACAAATATTATCTAATACTTTAAGCGTGTGATAAAAATTATCTTTATGTCCTTTTCCTTCACGTACTTCTACGCCATGAAGACGCATCATTGGCGGAAAAATAATATGCAGTATTTCGGTTTGGAACAATAATTCAAATCCAATAGAGGGTTGTTTACTAAGAATAATCTTATTGAGCTCTTCCGTAATTCTTTCTTTAGATACAATGCGAATACGTTCTGCATTTTCTTTGATTCCGGTGAATGTGTTTTGTTCAATAGTAAATTGAAGTTGGGTGGCAAAGCGGATAGCTCGCATCATGCGAAGTGGATCGTCACTAAATGTCTTTACAGGTTCTAATGGGGTTTTAATAACTTCGTCCTGTAGGTCTTTGACGCCTTCGAAAGGATCTATGAGTTTACCGAAGCTGTCCGGATTTAGATTGACAGATAAGGCATTGATGGTGAAATCTCTTCTTCTTTGATCTTCCGCTATTGTTCCCGATTGAACAACAGGCTTGCGAGAATCATATCGATAGCTTTCTTTGCGCGCACCCACAAATTCAATTTCGTAACCTTCCCATTTTATTTGTGCTGTACCAAAATTTTTAAAAATATGGACTTTAGGCTGAGGCTGCAGTGTTTGTGCAACTGTTTTAGCCAGCTGAATACCATCTCCCAGACATACAATATCCATATCTTTAGTTGGTCGTTTGAGTAGCTTGTCTCTGACAAAACCGCCAATGAGTCGAGCTTCCTGATTGATGTTGTCAGCAGCTCTACCAATACGCTTTAGTACTTCCAGTTCTTCTTTTTTGTATTCAATGGGCATCTATTGCAGAAATTTTGCTGCAAAAATAAGCATTCTTTTTTCTTCGCTGAACAAAAATAAAAAAAGTAACTTTGTGCTTGGTGATGGAGTTCGCCATTATTCTTCTCAAGAATAAGAACCATCGAAAATGATTAATGACTCCTGCTCTGTTTAATGTGATATACTTTAAAGATAATGATTAAAGCTATTCTTTTTGTTGGAGCAGGAGGTTTCGTAGGCAGTGTTTTCCGCTACTTGGTTCAATTGTTTATTTCTAAGCATTTTGTTTCTCCTTTTCCCTGGCCTACTTTTGCGGTGAACATAGTAGGATGTCTTCTGATTGGCATGTTATATGCACTTGCCGATAGGGGGCAGGTGATGACACCGGAATTGCGGTTGCTCTTGGTGACGGGTTTTTGTGGCGGGTTTACCACTTTTTCTTCTTTTGCTTTTGATAATGTCAACCTTTTGCAACAGGGATATGTTTTCCATGCATTTTTATATATCCTGGTAAGCGTTGTATTGGGAATTCTTTTTGCTTATTTGGGTGTGTTCTTAATAAAAATTTTCTAAGTATTTATAGTGTTCTTTATTAAAAATATGCTATAAGCAGGCATTAATACAAAACAAATCCTTAAATTTATCTAAAAAAGATATTTAGGGATGGAAATTTTACATATAAGCGCAGAGTGTTATCCCGTCGCTAAGGTGGGAGGGTTGGCAGATGTTGTAGGAGCATTGCCAAAATATCAAAATAAATTCGGAGATATTGCCAAAGTAGCTATGCCATGTTATAAAACCAACTTTTTTGAGAAGAATAATTTTGAAATTGTTCATGAAGGCGGGGTATGGACTGGTGATTATTGGCGACATTTTAATGTTTTTAAAGAAAAGGATAATAAATTAGGGTTTGATTTATATCTGATAGATATTCCCGGTTTGTTGGATCGTGGGAAACCCTATGGTTTTTATGATGATCAGGAAAGGTTTACCGCTTTTCAGAAAGCTGTGCTAAATTGGCTGAATAGCTGGGCTGATTTACCCGATGTGGTTCATTGTCATGATCACCATAGCGGTCTTATTCCGTTTATGATGACCCAATGTTTTCAATATCAGCGCCTGAAGGAAATTCCCACGGTATTTACCATTCATAATGCACAATATCAAGGCTGGATGGGTTGGGATAAATTTTCCTGGATTCCGGCTTTTGATAACTGGAAATCAGGATTGTTGGACTGGGATAATAATATTAACTCAATGGCAGCAGGAGTCAGATGCGCCTGGAGCGTTACAACTGTATCTTGCGGATATTTGGAGGAAATTAAAAAGCGGGCGAATGGATTGGAAAATCTGTTTCAGTATGAAGCCGGAAAATGTGTGGGAATAGTGAATGGTATAGATCCTGAAGTATGGAATCCGAAGACAGATCGGCAAATAGTTGCTAATTATGGTTTGCAAGATGTAACTTCAGGAAAAAAAGCAAATAAGATAGCGCTTTGCAAGCAATTTGGACTTAATCCCAGGAAGCCGTTAGTGTCGTTTATTGGTCGCGCTGTGCCTGATAAAGGCGTAGATTTATTGCCGGAGGTGATAGATGAGGTGTGTAATGAAACGGATGGTGCATTTAATTTTTTGGTGTTAGGGAGTGGAAATCCGGATATAGAATGGGGACTGAAGCAGTTAAGAAAAAAATATAAAGATTGTTATAATGTATTTGTGGGATATAATGAAAAACTGTCTCATCAAATTTATGCAGGGACTGATTTTTTGCTCATGCCTTCCAGAGTAGAACCATGCGGGCTTAATCAGCTGTATTCTTTGTGCTACGGCAGCATTCCTATTGTATCTTCTGTAGGTGGTTTAAAAGATACGGTAGTGGATTTTGGGGACAAGGGAGGTTATGGCATTCGCTTTTTATGGGTAGAGCCATGGGATATTAGCCGAGCGATTATCAGAGGAAAAGAACTCTTTAAAAATCATCAAAAGATGTATGCTTTAAGAAAAAGAATGATGAAAATAGATTGTTCTTGGACAAAAGCAGTCAAGGAATATTCTAATCTTTATTTAAACTTAAAATAATCAATATATGAAACCGAAAATATTGGCATTAATTCTGGGCGGGGGAAGAGGAACGAGGTTATATCCGCTAACACATCATCGCTCCAAACCGGCAGTGCCGGTTGCAGGGAAATACAGATTGGTAGATATCCCAATTTCTAACTGTCTAAATTCTGAGATGAATAAAATTTTTGTATTAACACAGTTTAATTC
>DATGTY010000232.1:0-2488 GCA_035301605.1 Chitinophagaceae bacterium
ACCAGCAATAACACTTATATAATTAGCGAAGCCTACTAGTGAATAGTTCTCTAAATGCATCATATTATAGTTAGTAAAAGAAATATAAACAGTATATAAAACTGGCAATAAAGTAAAGATAAAAATTGAAATCAAAGCAGGAGCAATAAATATATATGCCATTCGATTTATTAATTTCTTTTTGGCATGCAAACTTTTGCCAATACTCATCATAATAAAATCACTCCTCGGCCCCCATCATTTTTACGCCTTCCTGGACTTGCTCTGTGATTAGTTTTCCAGCCTCTTCTTCAGTCCCTTTCCCATCCAATAAAAGTTTCATGTTATCTATGAATGGTGTCCAAACTTGACCTAATGCAGGTGTTGTTGGCAATGGCTCACTGTTTTCAATCTGTTGCATGAAAACTTTGGTTTTATCATCTGCATCTATTTTTTCTTGAGCATCTAGAAGTGCTGGAATTCGTGCCCCTTTCGTAAATAACTCTTCAGAAGCATTTTTTAATAAAAAGTCATAAAAATCCCAAACTTTTTCTGCTTTTTTTGTTTTTGAAGTTACAAATCCAACTTGTGTACCAACCGGAGTAACAAATGATTTATCATTCAAAGTTGGCATTATTGATACATTGTAAGGTACATTCGCTTCATCAAACCCCGCCATGTCCCATGGTCCTCCAATAAAGAAGGCTGTTTTTCCATCTTGGAAATTCGATTTAGCAATGTCATTTGTAATTGTAGAATCAAAGAAGTTATGTTCACTTTGCATTTCTTTTATAAATTTATATCCTTCTATGGCCCCCTCAGTATCTAGACCAATATCAGCAGTATCAATCGCCCCGTCATTATCTTTAAAAATGTAACCGTCATAAGCTCTTACAAAGCCATAATCATAATAGATACTAGTAGCTTCAAATTGTATTCCCCCTTTATCTTTGGAAGACTCAATCAATTCATTCCAACTTTCTGGGGCTTTCTCTATCAGTTCAGTATTATAAAAAAGAGTTGTAGTTTCTACAGAAATGGGAATAGCATACTTTTCTTTTTCGTAGTAAGTTGCTTTATTAGCAGAATCAACAAAATCCTCATCAGGAAATTTTTCTTCTGGCACCTCATCGACTAACCCCGCAGCAACAAAACTTCCCAACTGATCATTAGGAATTCCAAATAATCCATCAGGCCCAGATGGGCTGTTCACTGCTTGTGCGAGCTTTTGTACATCCGGACCTTCTCCAACAATATCTACAGCAATCCCCGTCTCATCTTCAAATTCTTTTCCATATTTTTCCAAAACTTCAATTTCATTTTCCATCCGTGTCCAAACTATGATTTTATCTTCTTCAGAATCAGCTGTTTTATTATTACCACACGCAGTTAATAATAATAACGAGCTACTAGCTAAAAAAATCCCTACTATTTTTTTGAATTTCATCTGTTCTCCTCCTAATCTATAGTTAAGCAAACTATAATTCCTTAAATTGTAACAATCCTTCTAAGACTTTGCCTTCATAATCAAACAATGCCATATTAGCCCAAGAATTTCCTCCTGGACATTCATCTCTTACATACTCTCTACCTGCTTTCTTCGCCCAAGTACTACCTTTTATTGGAATCCACTCAGGTGCCCAATAAACAAAACCTAAGCCATGATTATTAGGCACATTTTTGATAATCACATTAAGATCTCTCAAAAAATTAGCTTGCCCTTTCTCACTGGCGGCGTAGCCACCAATTTTGGCAAGATCCTCATTAAAAATGACCACCTTCTTTTCTTCAGGTGTATAAACGTATGGTGAAAGAGAAAATCCATATGATGTCTCAACTATCATCAAATCTTTATCATACCGGTGGCTAAGATCTTCTAGATTATTTTTTAAATCATTCATTGTGCCATGCCAAAACGGATAATATGACAGGCCGATAATGTCATAATCAATATTATATTCTTTTGCTTGATCGAACCATTTACGATACAACTTGTTATCTCCGCCAAAATCTAAATGTAAGATAATTTTATAATCACCCGAATCCCGAACAGCTTGAATACCAGATTTTAATAGCGAAAAAAACTGTTGAGGATTGTCGATATGTCCTTCTGGCCACAAAAATCCATTCGTAATTTCATTTCCAACTTGTATAAATTTTGGTGTAACACCTTCCTTTTTAAAATCTTTCAAAACTTTTTTTGTATAAAGATAAATTTCCTCTCTTAATTCATCTAGTGTGAAATTAGACCATGATTTAGGTTTTATTTGCTTCGCTGGATCTGCCCAAAAATCGCTATAATGAAAATCTAGCAAAATGTCCATTCCAGCATCTTTTGCTCTTTTTGCTAAAAGTAAGGTTGTATCAAAATCATTTGTACCACCGCCATAGGATTCACCATCATCAGAAAATGGATTCACCCATAGCTTCAACCGAATCAGATTGACTCCGCATGTTGAAATTATATTGTAGAAGTCATCTACTTTACCATCAGGATAGCAATATTTAG
>DATGTY010000233.1:0-6613 GCA_035301605.1 Chitinophagaceae bacterium
GTACGGCAATTTTTGCAATATCCTGCGCTTCTATGTTGCTAAAGGCCAAGACGGATATAAAGATAGACATGGTAAATCCAATTCCGGCAATCATACCAACGCCTGTCATCTGTTTCCAGGAAGTATTATCCGGCAGCGCTGCTATTTTTAACTTGGTGGAAAGGAAGGAAAAGAGAACAATCCCTATTGGCTTTCCTAATAAGAGCCCAAGAAACACACCGATTGTGATTGGTGAAGATACAATATGACCAACTTGGTTCGGAAATATAATGGCTGTATTAGCCAATGCAAATAATGGCATGATGATGAAATCAACAAAATGTGTGAGCTTGCCTTCTAATCTTTTACCTATATCTACCGGAATACAAAAGGCCAGCAAAACACCGGCAATTGTGGCATGTACGCCCGAATTGAGAATACAATACCAGATAAGTACACCTATCAGAAGATAAGGGAACATCTGCTTGACTTTCATTTTATTTAAAATAGCCAGAATAACTACGCCTCCTAATCCACTAAGTAAATACACAAAACTTAGTCCGGAGGAATAGAAAATGGCAATAACTAAAATAGCCCCTAAATCGTCGATAATGGCCAACGCGGCTAAAAATACTTTTAGTTGAACCGGAGCCTTTTTACCAAGTAGAGATAATATTCCTAGTGAAAAAGCAATATCTGTCGCCATGGGAATACCCCAACCATGATGAAAAGGAGTGCCGTTGTTGAAAATAAAATAAATAAATGCTGGCACAATCATTCCTCCAAGTGCTGCTATAATTGGGAGCATCGATTTTTGAATAGAAGCCAGTTCGCCCACCATTAATTCTCTTTTTATTTCTATACCCACGGTAAGAAAAAATACTGCCATCAGCGCATCATTCACCCATAACAAAAAGTTTTCGGGAAGATGTAAGAAACTACCTGTATGCGTCGTAATTTCCCAAAATCCTGTATAATATTCCTGTGAAAAATCCATGTTTGAAAGAAACAAAGAGATGGCAGTACAAGCGATTAATACAATACCTACTGCGCGGCTGTCATTTATAAAAGCCTTTAATGGTTTGGGTATTATTGTTTTAAGACTATTGTTGCTCCGGTTGGATGGTTTCTGAATGTTGTTTTCTGACATGAATTGATTTTTTATTGTTTATTCGGGGTAATGGCGGTTTTCTTGGAGGTCTTTTTTCTTCTTCCCATTTAAAGCCCTTCAGTTTAGTATCTTCTTCTTTTAAGTGTGCCGGATTTTTGAAAGTACCCGAAATATTTTTATAAAACTTCACTTGGTTTAATCCATTATCCTCAAAATACAAACGGATAAAAGATGAGGTCGTTCTGTTTAACCCAATAACAGCTCCTGTGCTATCTTCCTGCGCATAATAAAGACTTTCAGCATTTCCTTCTACTTGCATCCAATCTAATTGACTGCTGTCGTTAAAAAAGCCCGTAATAACTCTTCCTTTTATTTGGTTGAATTGTTGTGGACCTACCTTATTGACTATCATGGCATTTTGTTGCAAAATCAGTTTAAAAGGTTTCTGATTTTTAGTAATGAGTATAATAGTATCTCCAAATAGTTGTGTGTGTCCTGTCCAAAGTACGGGATCACCATAAAATCTGAAAGTGGAATCTAAATTGGAATAATATAAACTATCTGCAATCCCCTGAAGAGAATCTGAATATAATCTAACATGATAGTAAGCAATGAGTTCCCGGGCATCGGCTGAATCGACTGCTTTCTGCTTCTGATCATTTGCCTGCAGTGTAGAATCCTGACCTAATTTCTTGTTTAAAGTCGTGTCCGTTTCAGTATCTTTTGGTACGGAAGAAAGAGTTGTATCCTCTTGCTCCGATGAATCTTGATTTTCCCCTTTGAAAAGTGAAAGCACCTTTTTTGCCGTACTCGTTTCTTTTGTTTTAGATTCTTCTTCTTTGGTTTTTCCTTTTTCTTTCGTTGGTTTCCTTTCTTTTAATGGCGCTTTATCGAGCGGGGGAGGAAGCCTTAACGAATCAGTACTCAGCTGATTAGATATAATAGGAAGCTGATGCTGTAAGCGCTGAAATTCTTCATTATTCATTAAAACTGAGTCAATATTAAGGGAACCTAAAAGAAGAGAATCCTTTTTTACTTTTAAAGAGTCCGGAACATATACATAAGAAATAGAATCTTTACTTAGAGAATCATTTTTTGTTTTAATTGGAATAAAAGGTCCTGTAAAAAGGGTATCACTTGTAACAAAAAGAGAATCTGTCTCCTGTGCTAAAATAAGAAGAGGATCTTTGGTGGCTAAAAGTGTTTTCTTGTTGTTGTTAGATATGGCATAATCTGATTGTAATGTCAATTGTCCGGAAGTATCTCGCCATACAATATTTTCATAGGCTCGGCCAACACCTTTTGCTTTACTAAATCTCAAACTATCGGCTATTAAAGTACCGCTGCTATCTATGATGATGGGGCGATTACATAAAAATGAAAATTGCCGATCCGTACTGTAGTATCCGCAGGAAGTATAAATAATAGAATTCCCTGTATTGATAGCGGTAGGTGCTTTGAAGGTAGCGATATGTGTGATGGTATTATAAAGCAGTGTGTCGGTTGTGAGTTTATATTTTGGGTTGTTTAGTTTGACATTTTCTTTAAAATAGACATCCTTTGTATCTGCATAGTAATATCCATTTTGACTGGTTAAAATGGTTTTTTGATTCACCAGCTTTCCCCCTTTATAATAAGTCCCTACATGCGTATTCATGTTATAATCCAGATGATCTGTAGTGAGTATCATATGCCCATCTGTCATTCTTACATTATCAAATAAGGTAGCTATTTTGGTATTTCCTTCGTAATGTAATTCGTCTGCATAAGTATTTATAGAATCAGCCTGATTGATATGTATATGCCCAAAGGCATCTAAGACATTGGAGCTCATATACCGAGTTGCACTATCAGCCGTAAAAATGGTTTGTCCCTGTCTCAGTTTTACATTTCCAATAAGCTTTTGTTTCTGCGCAGAATCACTTCCATTGCCTTGAATTCCAATTAAGACATCGGCATTGATAAGGTGGATGATTTGTCCGGTATCTCTTTCCGGGCTAGGCGTTGACAGGGTATCCTGTGCAGTGCCTTTTTGTAATCCGCCTATAAAAAAGATGAAAAGTAGAGATAAACAAATAACATATCTACCTAAAGATAGTCCATTAAGATAGCTATATAGGAGAGACATGTCTTTTAATTTTTAAAAAAGTTAAGTGGAATGCCAATTTTGAAATTACTTCAATGTTGTATCGGAAGGTAAAGGTTTTGACTCACTTTTACCTCCAAAAATAGAGAAATGTACATATCGGGCAGGATTAAGTCTTAAATCCTCCATTAAGAGGTTTAAGTTATAAGATGCCGATTCTATATTTTTGTATAAATGATCATTATTAATCAGTGCACCTAAAGAACCATTTCCTGTGTTTATCTTATCTAAGATACCATTCAGATTATTTACTGCTACATCCAAATCTTCAATGGTGCCTGGTATATCAGCACTTGCAAGCGATGCAGTAGCCTCTTCGGTATTTGCTATAATTTGATTAATATGTTGATTTTGCTCGTTCAGATTTCCCATAAAATCATCAAGTCCATTGACCAGTTTGGATAAATTGGATGAAGTTTGAGAAAAATTTTGCATTGTTTCGCTCAATGATTTGATACTATTTTGTAAGTTTTCTTGCGTTTTTACATTCAAAATAGAATGAAAGGCCACCAAGACACTGTCTAAGTTAGCGAGCGTAGTATTGACCTGATTGGTAATAGGATCAATTTTAGATACCAACTTTTCCTTAATACCTGAACCAACTGCAGATCTAATGGTATCTTCACTTTGTAAATAGGTGTTGGCATTGCCAAATTGCAATTTAATCCCCTTTCCTCCTAATAAGCCGTCACTCTTAATAACTGCTACAGAATTAGATGGAATCTCAATATCCTTCTTAATGGTGAGTTCTACAAGAATTTCACCTGCCTGTTGATCCATTATGTTTAAAGAACCGACAGTTCCTACTTGTAGGCCATTTAAAATAATAGGGTTGGAGGGAGCCAAACCGTCTATATTGTCATAAACAGCGTAAAGCGTAGTATCTGAAGAGAATATACTATTCCCTTTTAAAAGATTAAATCCCAGGATGAGAAGAACGATAGCAACTACAACTAAGACGCCTACTTTGGTTTCATTAGATATCTTCAAAATATACTAGTTTTGTTGAAGCAAATTTATACAAATAAACTGACCTTTTGCAAAGACACTTTAAAAGACTTTTCGTTGCATTAGAATGCAACTCTTTTATCGCCTCTATAGGTTACGATAAAAGCCCCTTGGTAACCCATAGGCTTTATTCTGTTCAATCTTTTTGTTGCTTTTTGATAAGTGGAATAATTTCCCAATAAATACCGGTATAATTTTTTACCTTCTTTGTTTTTTATGGCTTTCCGCTCTACATCATCATCCAGTTTTTTGAATTTCCAATTGTTGGTATCCATTTTTTTACTGCTCGCAAAGAGTTGAATTTTATAATGATAATCGCCATAAGTTTTAGCCTCTTCTTTTGGTACTTTTACCCCCGATAGTAATTGCTTTTTTGATACCCCTTTAATTCCGGATAAATATTGAACAAAGGCTTTGAATATGGATTCGGCAATTTCATCCTGATGATTATTCAGGTAATCTTCTTCTTCATGATTTGTGATAAATCCGGTCTCTATTAAAATACTCGGCATTGCGGTTGCATGGAGTACCCAAATTCCTATTTCATTTCTTTGTTTGACGCTGCGATTTATACGATGAACTTTTGCAAATTGATCTTCTACGTCTGCGGCTAAGCTGAGACTTTGTTTCATGTAGGAGTGTCGTACTGAATTCCAATATATTGCATCCAGCGGTCCGGAGGCTTCTGTAGGGTCTCCAAATTTTTCTTCTAATTTTTTATTCTTCCTTAATACCTCTGCTTTATTATCACTTTTTCTCAAAGCCCAAACATAAACCTCCGTACCTTTCGCATTAGGATTGGCAGCTGCATTACAATGTATAGATATAAAAACATTTCCCTTTTTTTTATTGGCAAAATCAGCTCTATAATGCAATCCGTCGTGTTTATTGGTTTTGTGTCCGGGAACAATATCTGTAGTTCTGGTATAAATCACTTTTACGCCCGGAATTTTGTCAATCAGTTTTCCCGTTTTTAAACCAACTCCCAATGCTACTTCCTTCTCTGTTGAATAACTGCCTCTTGCTCCGGGGTCAAATCCACCATGTCCCGGATCAATAATTACTATAAAAGGATCTTCTTCATCTTTCGGTTGAACTCCCTGTGCATTGCTATGGAAAGATATACCCCAAATACAAAATAAAACGGCTGTGGCAATAAATATTTTTCTATATGTTTTCATGTGTAGAGTCAAAATGCTTTTACAAAATCTCCAATAATTATACCGAGCAAAATTAAGAGGTTTTTAATAAAAAAAGTACTTGTTTTTTAGTTACTTCCTATTTATTTTGCAGGAGAAATGAAGGAAATCTTGTAGGTTTGCGCTTTAATAATATGGGTGGTTTGGATACATTTTACTTTTTTCATAAAACAAAGTCTTCAAAATGCTGGTTCTTCCTGTGTTTAGTGGCTTTGATTGCAGTATCTTTTACTGCCACGACTGCTCACCCAGACAATCATACATTCTGCTGCGCTACGGATAGTTATAACCCGTTAATTAACAAAAAATTAATGATTATTGTGGACACTATTCCCAATAGCGAAATGATAGAAATTAATAATGGTGGATTTCAAGAAGAGGATACAACGATATTAGCGGATGATTCGCTTACTTTGGAGGACGATTCTCTTTTTTCTGACACCCTGGTAGATTCTCTCGATACAACAGGCTATCAAATAAATATGCCCATATCAAAAGATACATTGAGTGGATTGGTAAAGTATGAGGCGGAAGATTCTATGGTTTTGGATGTACCTACAAAAACATTTCATCTTTATGGGAAAACGACAACAAAATTTAATGATATAGACTTAAAGGCTGCCATAGTCGATTTTGACCAGTCCAGCAATATGTTAAAGGCTAAATTTGCCGTAGATTCCGGTAAACATGTAGGTTCACCAATATTCTCTCAAAAAGGACAACAACCTTTTCAGTCGGATTCTATGTTGTATGATTTTAAGAGTAGAAAGGGGAAAATATATAATACGGTTACTAAACAGGGAGAAGGTTTTCTTTATGGGGATGTCGTAAAAAGATTACCAGATAATTCAATAAACAGCCATTCTGCTTTTTTTACAACCTGTGATGTTGATCCGCCTCACTTTGGCTTTCATGCAGAAAAAGTAAAAATCATTCCTAATAAAGTACTTATTTCAGGTCCTGCGAATCTTGTTGTTGAAGGCGTTCCAACACCATTATTCATTCCGTTTGCCATATTCCCGTTGTCTAATGGTCAGCGAACGGGAATACTCCCACCAACCTATGAAGTTACACAACAAAAAGGACTGGGATTAACAATTGGTGGTTATTATTTTGGTCTTGGAGAACATTTGGATCTGACCGTTAGGGGAGATATTTATTCCTATGGTA
>DATGTY010000234.1:0-2466 GCA_035301605.1 Chitinophagaceae bacterium
GTTGTTGATCACAGCGATCCGTCTAATATCTATCTCTCCCGTGAGATCGACGGCCATTTTGAAGTAGAGCACTGGAGGAGAGAAAAGACCGGATGGCAGACTTTTCCGATTACAAACCGTTCATCTACTCATAATATCCGCCCTTATGCTGTAGAAATGCCGATCGGTAAATCGCCCGTTATCTTATGGATGACAGGCTATTATCAGCACTATACAAAGTTTGATACACAGTTACGTATGCGGCAATAAAATAATATTTGAGTCCCAAGAAGCATATGCATCAAATAAAAAAGATCTACTAATATAATTAGCGGATATAGGGTGTCACTTCATGCTGTCAGACAAAGATAGGCATCTTAAAAAGATATCAGCTTTGAGGTTATTTATGGCTCCGATCAGTAAATGTTGTTTTATTGATCACCACTAAAAAAGGATTTTTTGATTCGTTAAGAACCCGTTGCTCTTGGGAATAAAGAGTGACGAGCACATCACGAGGGCAGTCTATTTGTGACCACTTTACTTCCAGGATCTCCGAATTATAATTTTGTAGGTAGAACAGATAGGGAATTTAGAGCTATTGGGTAAGAATTGGGAGCTGCCAGGCGGTACAGAAGGGGAGGACTTATAGGAAAGGGCCATGGAACTTAGAGAGATTACTGATTCAGAACCTAAAAATAAAAGCGCCTAATTCGACAGAAGTTTCGCAAGTCAATAAGGCTTTGTGGCAAACAGAGGAACACGATATGGGGAGTGTTAGAGATGATCAGGGATATAAAATGGGAGCTGACTTTCAATAGGAAAGATGCGATAGGCCTTAAAATAAAAATTAGTAATAAAATATTAAAATATGATGAGTAGTTGGATAACAGGAGTGAAACAAAACAATAGAACAATGCAAGGTTTGCTAAGAATAGGCTTTTTATTGATCATATGGACCTTTATTGTGGAAGGAAGTGTGTTTGCACAAGATTATAGTGCTATGATTTCTGACGAAGATGAGCAGGAACGATTGAATAAATATGAAAGGGAATTGGAATCTTACATGAAACATTTCCTGATTGATGATTACGATGTCAGAGCCGACTCGCTGTGGGATAGAGATTATTCGAGTATCGCAGCCTTCAAAAGAAGTATTGTTCCCAATATATCCCGCTGGAGGGATATAGTCATCAAACCGCCGACTTTAAGAGTGACAGGAGAAATGAAGCGTACTTCGTATAATTTGGACGGTTTACAGGGAGAATGGGTGCAGCTTCCTTTGGAAAATAATCTTTCCGCTCAAGGCATATTGGTGATACCGAAAAACGCGGGCAAAGGTAGACCGGTTCCGTTGGTAATCACACAGCATGGGATAGGGAGTAGTCCCGAACGCCCGTTCACGGAGGATGGCAAGAGTTACCATGCCTATGCTCGAAAATTAGTAGAAGCGGGATTTGCCGTATTATCTCCTTTAAATCTGAGAAGTGTTCAAAAAAGGAATAATATAGAGCGGTATACCCGATTAGCGAATATTTCTTTGCCGGGTATAGAATTTTCAAGAACACAGAATTTACTTGACGTCATACTGCAGGATGAACGAATCGATGCTGAGAAAGTCGGAATGTGGGGAGTATCTCTGGGAGGTATGGCGACGGCTTTCTGGATGCCCCTGGAAGAAAGAATAAAGGTAGGAGTGATCTCTGCATGGTTTAATGACCGTATTAATAAAATGATTGTACAGGATAGCCGCTGGAGTAGTTTTGTGAAAAATAACGAAGAGTATGTATTTCTCACGGGGTGGCTGCAAGAATTTTCTGAACGGGATTTGGTTTCGATGATATGTCCCAGACCATTACAAATTCAGCACGGTAAAAAGGACGGGATAGCTCATTGGCCCTATGTGGTCAGCGAGTTTGAAAAATCAAAAGACCATTATGATAAGTTGGAAATAGGCGATCGGATAGAGCTGGTCCTCCATGAGGGCAGGCATGAAGCAAAGGTTGAGGAAGGGGTGAAATTCCTAAAAAAGTTTTTAATGGATTAATTCTTAAAATAGTAATTTGGTTTATATAAAAACTCACCTTTTGAAGGCTTAGATGGAGCAAACCATTTGAAGAGATGTCATAAACTGGAAGAAGGAAATAGTAAACATTTCTCTGTTACGCATAGCTTATTCTTCTGAAGGTTTAGCAGATAAATATGGGACTGCATTATTGCTTTGATACCAATCCCCCAAGTTTTTATTATATGGACCTATGAATCAAATGTTAAGTACGGAATTTAGCATCGTCTTGATGCATGAATCAGTTTAAAAAAAGGCTATTAAGTGCATAAGCAAAGCTAAATATTCCTAAAATAATCACTTTTTATTTTTGATAAACTATTTATTATTCCTATTCTTGTAGTATAGAAGATACGCGTTTTCTTTTTTTTAATGCAAGAACGTGTACGTAAACGAAGTTTGTCTGGATGAGCTTCTGATTATAA
>DATGTY010000235.1:0-21809 GCA_035301605.1 Chitinophagaceae bacterium
ATCCAATTTGTCAATGGCGATGGTCAAATCTGTAAGTTGATTGGGCTTTCCAATCACTTCAGCTAAGCCTGAAAGTAACTTTCGATTATTGATATTAATCTGATACTTCCTCAATCCGAGTAGATGTAATGCGGTATCATAAATAGCCAGGAAGTCAATTTCATTCAACAGGGATTCGCTCCCTACCACATCCGCATCACACTGGAAAAACTCACGATAACGACCTTTCTGCGGTCTATCTGCCCGCCACACAGGCTGTATTTGAAAGCGCTTAAAGGGAAATGCTATATCATTGCGATGCATCGCCACATAGCGTGCAAAAGGAATGGTCAAATCATAGCGCAACGCCCTTTTGCTCAATAAAGTAGCTAAACTCTTACTATCCTTTGCCTGAGAAGCAGCGGAATAGATATCTCCATTATTCAGCACCCTAAACATCAACTTGTCTCCTTCTTCACCATATTTCCCCGTTAGTGTGGATAACTTTTCCATAGCAGGCGTTTCCAAAGGCTGAAACCCATACTTTTTAAATACGGAACGTACAATATCTAAAATATAATTCCGCTTTTTAACCACATTGGGGCTAAAATCTCTGGTTCCTTTAGGAATGGAAGGTTTAATCATCTTTTTTGCTTACAAATAAATAAATAGAAAGGCTTGGGCTAAACAGTCATTATTTGTTTTTCCTTAGCAGCACAGAATTGATCAACTTTTCCGGCAAAAGCGTCTGTCAAATCTTGAATATCAGATTCCGCACCTTTTGCTTCATCTTCACTCAAATTATCCTTGGCGAGTTTTTTCACCCGATCCATGGCATCTTTCCGAACCGACCTTATAGACACTTTTGTCTGTTCTCCTTCTGCCAAAGCTTGTTTCACCAATTCTTTACGGCGATCCTCTGTTACCGGAGGCATAAATATCCGAATCTGTTCTCCGTCATTTTGCGGAGTAATCCCGATATTTGCATTAAAAATAGCTTTTTCAATTTCCTGCAATAGTTTTTTCTCCCAGGGCTTTATAGATAAAGTACGGGCATCTACCACATTTACATTGGCAACCTGATCAATAGGAGTTGGCGCGCCATAGTACTCCACATATACACCACTCAGGATGTTAGGAGATACCTTACCTGCACGAATTTTAGACAATTCTGTTTCTAAATATTCAAGCGTTTTGCCCATTCCGCTTTCCGTGTCTTTTAGTATTTTTGCAATATCGTCTTCCATGTTGTCAATTTTGCTGCAAATCTAATAAAGAGAGTGTTAAGGTAAAAATAATATTTAAATGTAAAGTGAAAGATTTTTTGTAGGTTTGACCCCAATCACTGAAAATTTTATAATTATGGAATCATTAAAAGATATAGCAAATCAGATAAGAAGAGATAGTTTACGTATGGTTTATGAAGCACAGTCCTGACATCCGGGAGGATCTTTAGGTTGTGCAGATTTTTTTACCGCTTTGTATTTTAAAGTGATGAAACATAATACGGATTTTGATATGGATGCAAAAGGAGAAGATATTTTTGTCCTATCCAACGGCCATATTTCTCCCGTTTATTACAGCACATTAGCACGTAGTGGTTATTTCCCTATTAAAGAATTGTCAACTTTTCGTAAAATAAATTCCCGTTTGCAGGGGCACCCGGCCACCGCAGAAGGGCTTCCCGGAATCAGAATTGCAACAGGATCACTAGGGCAAGGCATGAGTGTGGCTATTGGTGCTGCGTTATCCAAAAAATTAAATAAGGATGACCATCTGGTATTCTCCTTACATGGAGATGGGGAATTAGAAGAAGGTCAGATTTGGGAAGCCGTTATTGCCGCCGCTCATCATAAAGTAGATAATTACATCGCAACGATTGACAGAAATGACGCTCAAATAGATGGGACAACTACAGATATTGCAGGATTGGGAAATGTAGGTGAAAAATTTGAAGCTTTCGGTTGGAAAGTATTAGAATTAAAAGAAGGGAATGATCCCGAAAAGATTGTTGCAAAATTAGAAGAAGCAAAAGCGTTAACAGGAAAAGGGCAACCTATTGCGATTATCATGCACACGGCCATGGGAAGTGGAGTAGATTTCATGGAAGGTGATTACAAATGGCATGGAAGTGCGCCAAATGAAGATCAATATAATGATGCCATGTCTCAGCTTACAGAGACACTGGGTGATTATTAAATTAAGACCAGTAATTTAGGAATAAAAATAATAAAACCGACTATGGCAGCCGCAATTGCCGTAATTAAAACGGCTCCGGCTGCCAAGTCTTTTATATACTTCGCCCTTTCATCCTGCTCCGGAGCCAGATAATCAATCATTTTCTCAATACAGGTATTAAAAGCCTCGGCACTGAGCACCACCCCTATCACAATAATTACCACCAACCACTCCATCTTAGACAGACCCAGTAAGCATCCTAAAACAATTGCAATCAGGGCTAAAACACAATGAATCCACAAGTTGTGCTCCGTTTTAAAAAAACGCCACAAGCCATTGAAAGCATATTTAAAACTGCGAATTCTCTTTTTAAAGGAAAAAGGTTCATGGGTTTTCATAGCATAAAAGTAGATATTTATTGTGGTTTTGCCAGTAATACCATGTAAACTTTAAAAGGCATAATCCTTCTATTTCGATAAAAAGCAGAACGACTGCCTTTTCAACTCTTTTATCCAGGAGAACGTCAATCTTCTTCACCTCATTGAGACGATATATTTATTTAGAATAGAGTAAATTACCATGCCTTTATCTCCGAATGAATCCTTTTAATTTACTCCAAACGGGCAACGCTTGTAGTTCTTCTCTTTCCATATAAAAAATAATTCCGACAAATAAAGCCATCAGACCGGTAGCAAGAAGCAGATGAACTACAAGCGAGGAACTTAATGAATGAAGACCTTCATAAATAAAATATACAACCAACATAGCAACAATATGGAGCGCACTGCGCCCTACTTTGTAAGGAACACTATAATATTTTTGTCCTATCAGATAGGATAAAATCATCATCAGAAAATAACAACAGAAAGTAGCCCAAGCCGCTGCATACATCCCATATTTAGGAATAAAGAAATAATTCCCAAATAAGGTGATTGCCATACCTGCCAATGTAATATATAACCCCATTAGCATTTTATCCGTTAGTTTGTACCAAACAGATAAATTATAATATACCCCTAGACAAATATTGGCTCCTAACAAGATAGGCACAATCCCTAATCCTCTTCTATAAGGTACCCCAAGAAAAAATTTCCAGACATCTAAATAAAGTGTCGTAATCAAAAAGGCACAAGCAATAGTGAGGATGAACCATTTCATCACTTTGGCATAAGTACGTGGTGCATTTTTATCTCTAGCCTGATTAAAAAAGAAAGGTTCAGCAGCCATCTTAAAAGCCTGAATAAAAAGAGTTATTAATATCGCCAACTTATAATTAGCATTATAAACGCCCACCACTCTCATAGCATCAGCTTCCGACATCGGTAAAAACATTTTCAGCATCTGCCGATCCATCACCTCATTAATCATGGCAGCCGTACCAATAATAATAATCGGTGAACTGTATCGAAAAATCTGTTTCCACAATTTCCAATCGATTTGGAACCTAAATGATTTCCATTCTTTAAATAGCAGCAAAAAGATAAGCACGTTTTGTATTAGATTAGCCAATACTAAAAAACCCACTACATTATTCCGGTTATACCACTCGGCAAAAAAGACCTGTGAATGCGTTTCCAAGTAATTCGGAATAAATACCAGAAAACAAACCACTAAAAAGATATTCAAACAAACTCCAATAATCTTTATCAAAGCATATTTACGAGGATGATTCTCCTGTCGAAGCTTTGCAAAAGGGATAATAGCCAGAGCTTCCAGTCCTACCAACAATGCAGCCCAAATAATATATTCGGGATGTTCCCCCAAACTGATAAATTGGGCAATAGGAGAACGAAAAGCAACCAGTAACAGAATCAAACCGATAGTACTGATAAAGATGGAGCCAAAGGTGGTTTGAAAAACGGACTTTGGATTGGTGTTAGGTTTATTTACATAACGAAAGAAACCGGTTTCTAATCCATAACTAAAAATAATATTTGCTACCGCAATCCAAGCATACAACAAACCATAACTTCCGTAATCTTCAATTCCTGACGGACTATCCAAAAGATAAGTCAATAGTGGCGTAAGCAGATAATTCAGAAAGCGTGCACCGACAGTACTTACACCATACCATAAAGTCTGTCCTGCTAATGTTCGAATTTTACTCAATTGATTACTTTTTACAAAAATAGAATAATCCGATTAATATCCAGTTTCTGGAAACAGACAGAAAACATTTATTTTAATTATTGGGCTCTCTCTTCAAATTAATCACGACATTATAATAGATTTAATAGCCCGTTTACTAAAAATATCAAAGCATTCCTCAAGTTAATTCCGACGGTCATTCCTTAAAGGATGATATTACGCCAATAATTCGATAATATTATGATATTTAGTATCTAAAACCAAGATAATACAGATTTTAGGCAAGATTTTTGCATAAAAACACAATAGTTTTACAATTTATTTTTGATTATTAATGAAAAAATATGAATAGACGCCTATACATTTCTATTTTTACGACACTCCTTTTTTTCGGAAGCATAGCCATAACTGCTCCCGGTTCGGCACAAGTCGCGAAAGAGGTTGAAGCATCATTCAAAGAGGCTCAACATCCGGCATTTCAAATCACCTATGAATATCCTAAAGATATTGTAAAGGAAGCGCTTGAACAAAAGTTAGAGGCAGACCAAATAGATACAAAAAGAAAACATCGCATAATTACCGCAAAAGGATGCGTCTATCCTCAACTCTCAAAAGAAAAATTAGATTTTTATTTTCAAATAGAAAAAGAGAAGCGCAAAGTGACCACCCTCACGCTCTTTATCTCCAAAGGCTACACCAACTTTATCAGTTCAAAAACCAATCCTCATATTGCCCAAAATGCACTAACCTATCTTAACCGGTTTAAATCAAATGTACAATATTACGACTTACAGGAAAAGATAGATGAGAAAAAGGAAGACATTGAGAAGGTGAAAAAAGATGCCAAAAAACTATCAGAAAACAAAGATAAACTGCTCTCCAAGCTAAAAGAACAAAAAGACATTCCGAAAACAGCCACAGAGAAAGAAACAAAAAAGGCAAACAAAAAGATAAAAAAATACAACAGAAAACTTAACAGGACAAGGAAAAAGATGCAAAAGACAGAAGAAAAGCGTCAGGAATTGAATACGACGCTCAAAGTGCTCAACAGTAAACAAGCAAGTCTTCACTTATAACAACTTTTATTTGTCCCAATAATATAAGACAATAACCCCCTTAAACTGGCATAGTTTTAGCTATTATTCACATGAAAATTAATAAAAATTATATTATGACTGCTTTTTCACGCATAGGGAAAGTCAGTACATTATTATTGACTACCATGCTGCTAATGTCATTCACCACCTTTGCAAACCCTTTTGATCAGGTTGTGAAAGCATTAGAGAAAGGGAAAGTAGAAGCCTTGGCACCCTACTTCGATAGCATGATAGAAATTTCCGTAGGTGGAAAAAACAACTCTTATAGTAAATCCCAAGCTTCTGTTATCCTGAAAAGCTTTTTCGTAAAAAATAATGTGGTTCGGTTTAAAGTCATTCATAAAGGCACCTCAAAAGATGGAGCTCATTTTGGAATAGGCAAAATGACTACAACCAACGGCACCTACAGAGTCACCTTCTTCTTCAGACAAAAAGGAGGATCTGTCGTGCTTCAGGAATTACGATTTAAAAAAGACACATAACATAAAAAGGGCTGCTTCTCAAGATCAGCAGAAAAGCCAACACTAGAGAAACAACCCAGGGGAGAAAACTTACAACCAAAACAACAACTAGTTTGTCTCGTCAGTTAAATCCGAAGAAGTAGAATCTAACGTAAGTGTACCATTAATTATATAGCGAATCTGAACACTATCCTCAGGTTCTGTATTTTGAGGATTTCCTGCCAAAAGAATAGTATAAGCCTTCTGGTTTTCTAACTGAATCGTACGATTTACCTGAATATCTGAACCGTCGTTAATATCGATAGTAATTGCTCCACTATCTAACTCCATAAAAGGAGAGACCTTACTATAGTCTGCTTGTTCAGAAAATAAAGTAGCCGTATCATTAGAAAGCTCTACATTAACTGTACTTCCATCTGCTATTCCATTAACAAAACGCAAATAAGACTTTCCATCTGCAGCATCCATGGTATCCAAACCATCATTGACAATCACATTTTTATAATTACCTTCCAACCCCATTACAAAGAGAGAATAATATTTATTCACTTCATAATTATAAGTGGTAGAAGTTAAAGAGTCCTGAGAATTGGCAGCAAAAGCAACGGTAGTACGCTCTCCCGGATAAGCTCTTACATAACCTCCGGTATATCGCATAAAAGGCATGATATTCACCGTATTTCCCGAAAGGGCAACGCCTATGCCATCTTGATCCGGCACTAAATTAAAAGCCATAAAGCCGGCCACATCATTATCAGGCTGAGGTACATCATTATCATCATTACATGCGGTAAAGAGGGTCAACATAACCAGCAGCCCCGCAAGGAAACCGCCTTTTTTCTTTAAAAAATTCATACTTTTTTATTTTCTCATTAAAAATTTATTACAAAAATCCGGATTCTAATACACAGACAAGAAGGAAAAGCAAAACGTTGCATACTTAAAATAAAAACTTGTCTTTTCTGTTAAAAAGAGGTTATGATTAAAAGTTTAACAACTAACTTTCGCATAGCTATATCAGATAAATTATGGTTCTAAAATAGCATTTATACCCTTCACCTTCGTTATAACCTTCCTTCTTATCGCCTTTATCTATCACATAGCCTCCAAATCATAGGTACTACCACATTTATTTAGATATTTTTTTATTGATAATACATTTCATAAACAACTGATTTCGTACATTTTAAATACTTTATAAATTATTTAACTCAAATAATAGAAATATATTTTTCTATTTAAAAATATCACAGTACCTTTGCGCTCGATTTGAAGGAGCTGTATAATATACAAAAAAAGCTTTTAAAAATCAAAACTGCGTAGTTGTTTTTTGAAATATAGTTTGTCAATTCGACAAAATTTAATGGTGAATTATTAAAAAATCAAAGTTATGAACCAAGAAATTTTAAATCAGCAAGAGCGTGTAAACTCAGATGTTTCTTTAGATGGATTTATCGTAAAAGAAACATTGGCCACTCACTTAATTCCTAATAAGAGAAGTAACAGGAGTTTCTGTTCTGCTCAATTAAGAAAAATACAGAACAAGAAAAGAGGAGCATCCATCCGCTTGTACAGTCGTTATTTTTAATTAAACCTGACCCGCATTGGGCTGTAGCTTCCAAATGGATTAGCTACAGCCCAGGAAGAACAGGGATTATTTCCATTCTTTCAAGTCCTTTTCCATTTCAAACATAACATCTCTCAATCTTGCAGCTTCCAAGAAATCCATATCTTTTGCTGCTTTCTTCATTTTCCTTTTCGTTTTAGCAATGGCTTTTTCTAACTGTGGTTTAGTCTGATAATTAGGTTTATCTTCCGCCACCCGGGGAACTTCATCCTGCCGAGCTAATTCAGACTCTTCATCATAATTTTTTATCTCTAGTACAGAGGTTTGTTTTAATACTTCTTCTTTAGATTTACCAACTGTTTTGGGTATAATCTGATGTTCCGTATTAAATTTAATTTGTTTTTCGCGACGTCGATTCGTTTCATCAATGGTCCGCTGCATACTGTCTGTCATGGTATCTGCATAGAAAATAACCAACCCATCCACATTTCTGGCAGCTCTTCCCGCTGTTTGAGTCAGAGAGGTTTCATTTCTCAAAAAACCTTCTTTATCTGCATCCAAAATCGCCACTAAAGAAACTTCCGGCAAATCCAATCCCTCACGCAACAGATTGACGCCGACCAACACATCAATCTCTCCCAATCTCAAC
This sequence comes from Chitinophagaceae bacterium, assembly GCA_035301605.1. GTDB lineage: Bacteria > Bacteroidota > Bacteroidia > Chitinophagales > Chitinophagaceae > FW021-bin31. The sequence continues at coordinate 8,020 of DATGTY010000235.1, forward strand.
GAACGAAGAATCTCTGTTCTTTCTAAGGTATCCACCTCACTATGAATATATCTGGAATTAATATTAATTCGCTTCAGATACTTATCCATTTCTTCCGCCATTCTTTTGGTTAAAGTAGTTACCAACACCCGACCATCCTTTTTTACCTGTTCATCTATTTCATCCAACAAGTCGTCTATTTGATTAATGCTGGGACGAACTTCAATAGGCGGATCCAACAGACCGGTAGGCCGGACTACCTGCTCAATAACCAAACCTTCCGTTTGATTTAATTCATACTTTCCCGGAGTCGCACTCATAAAGATAGTCTGCCCTAAAAGATTTTCAAATTCATGAAAATTAAGCGGTCGATTATCTAACGCAGAAGGCAAACGAAAACCATATTCCACCAGATTGAGCTTCCTGGAGCGATCGCCTCCATACATTCCGCTCACCTGAGGAATGGTCACATGGCTTTCATCAATCACCATGAGCATATCATCAGGGAAATAATCAAACAAACAAAAAGGGCGATCTCCGGGATTACGACGATCAAAAAAACGAGAATAATTCTCAATTCCACTACAATAGCCCAACTCCCGAATCATTTCTAAATCAAAATTGACTTTTTCATCTATTCGCTTCGCTGCTTCCGGATTATTTATTTTCTTAAAATAAGATTTCTGAGCTTCTAATTCATCTTGTATCTCAAAGATAATTTGCTGCATAATGTCTTTGGGCGCCAAATACAGATTAGCCGGAAAGATGGCAGCATCTGACATCTGCACCATTCGCCTGCCGGTATCCGGATCAAATTGCTCAATTTCTTCTATTTCATCACCAAAAAACGATATGCGATAGGCATAATCTGCATAAGGCAAATTAATATCCACCGTATCTCCCTTTACCCGAAACTGACCTCTTTCAAATTCTATAGATGTTCTTGAATAAAGCGCACTCACCAAATCTCTTAAAAACCGGCTTCTATTTAGCGTTTGTCCTTCATGTACGCGAATAATACTATTGGCATATTCTCTTGGATTTCCCATTCCGTATATGCTGCTCACACTGGCCACTACAATAACATCTCTTCTTCCCGAAAGCAAATTCGAAGTAGCCCTTAAACGCAGCTTATCTAATTCATCATTAATGGCGAGGTCTTTTTCAATATAGGTATCCGAAACCGGCATATAGGCCTCTGGCTGATAATAATCATAATAAGAAACAAAATACTCCACTGCATTCTCCGGAAAAAAACGGCGGAATTCACCATAAAGTTGCGCCACCAACGTTTTATTATGCGTCATAATAAGCGTAGGTCTCTGTACATTTTGAATTACATTTGCAATAGTAAAAGTTTTACCGGACCCCGTCACGCCCAATAAAGTCTGAAACTTTTCTTCCTCCTTTAATCCTTCACTAAGTTGGCGAATAGCCTCCGGCTGATCTCCAGCCGGTTGATATGGTGCATCTATTTTAAATCCCATAATACAAATAATCTTATTAAATCTCTGCTTTCAGGCTTAAATCCAAACTTACAGCCTGATGAATAACCGCTCCGGCAGAAACAAAATCCACTCCGGCATTGGCATAAGCAGCGATTTTATCTAGCGTAATTCCTCCTGAGGCTTCAGTTTCATAGGCTCCTCCGATCAGCGCTACAGCCTGCCTAGTTTCTTCAGGAGTAAAATTATCTAACATAATACGTTGCACATTTCCTGCTTCCAGAATTTCATGTACTTCTTTCATGCCCCGGGCTTCTACTTCCACCGGAATATCCAAGCCTTTTTCCCTTAGATAATCTTGAACACGCGCAATGGCAGGCGCAATTCCCCCTGCAAAATCAATATGATTGTCTTTGAGCATAATCATATCATAGAGTCCCATTCTATGATTGTAGCCACCACCAATAAGAACTGCTTCCTTCTCTAATAATCTGAAATTCGGGCTGGTCTTTCGCGTATCTAAGAGCCTGGTTGGATAGGCTTTAATCTTGTTTGTAAATTGTTTTGTTAAAGTAGCAATTCCACTCATTCGCTGCATACAATTCAATACCAGACGCTCTCCTTTTAATAACGTTTGTGCCTTGCCTTCCACTTCAAAGGCCATTTCTCCGGGCTGCATCTCCGCACCATCTTTCTTCAATATATTAAATCGTATGCCTGGTTCCAAATATTCAAATATCTGTTGCGCTACGACAACTCCTGCAAGTATTCCTTCCGACTTTATTTTTAACACCGCCTTTCCTGCAGCATCCGAAGGGATGCAGGCTAAAGTACTATGATCTCCGGATCCTATATCCTCCTTTAACGCAGCCTTGATAAAGCTTCTCATTTTTTCTCCCGCTATCATCCTTTCAAATTTTTTTGTATTTTATTAATTTCAGCATATCTAAAGCAGCTTGTATGATGGTCATTGACCATTCCCACTGCCTGCATAAAAGCGTAGCAAATAGTTGGCCCTACAAACTTAAATCCTCTCCTTTTCAAATCCTTACTCATGACCTCCGACACAGGAGATTTAGCTAATGCCGGTTCAGACTCCTTGCGATGAGTAACAATGGGCTTATTATTTACAAACTGCCAAATATAAGTATCAAAGCTCCCAAACTCCTTTTGAATCTTTAAAAAAGCCCGAGCATTAGATACTGCTGCACTGATTTTTCTTTTATTTCTAATAATTCCGGCATTCTGAGCTAGTTCTTCTTTCTTTTCCTCCGTGAAGAGACTCACTTCTTCCGGGTTAAACTGAGCAAATGCCTCCTTAAAATGAGGTCTTTTATGCAAAATAGTTTTCCAACTCAAACCGGCCTGAAAAGTTTCCAGAATTATAAATTCAAAAAGCTTTTGATCATTATGTAACGGTACGCCCCAGACCTTATCATGATATATCTCCATCAAAGGATCGTTTGCGGTCCAACCACATCTTTGTTTTTCATCTTCCATCATTCAACTATTTATTCGTTTCGCCTTTCCATTCTCTTTTCCAACGCCGGTGACTCCAAAGCCAATTTTCCGGTTGTCTCTTGATACAATCTTCCAAAAAAGTCACAAACGCTTCTGTAACAGCTGTATTTTCGGTCTCTTTTGCATGTTCAAAAGCTAATTTGGCTTCAATCTTGTAATATCCACGCTTTACCTTCCGGATATTGCCAAAAACAACGGCTAAATCATTCCTTTTAGCACTTATTTCAGGTCCCTTAAAAAAAGGAGTCATCTTATTCAAAAAAGGAAACCAATAAACGCTTCGACCTCTAGGATACTGATCTGCCACCAAAACACTCGTATAATCACCCTTTTTATACGGTTGCATCTCTCTTAAAAGATTATTAGAAGAAATAAGTATCGTACCAAACCTTTTTCGCATATATCCAAACAACCGATTGAAAACTTTATCATTAATGGGTTTATAAATAACTAAAAAAGGATGTGATACCAGCATACTAATATACAAATTTGCCCATTCCCAGTTAAAAAAATGCCCAAGATGAGTTTGACTTTTTCTGTTATTATCTTCAAGATATTGAAAAATAGAGGAATCGCAATCAAAACGTTTACTCACCTGTCGCTTACTGATGCTCATCATTTTAATGGTTTCCACCATATGATCCGCAAGATTTTTCATATACTTTTTAGCAATCGCACGATGCGCACGTGCTGTTTTTTCAGGAAAAGCCTGCTTTAAATTAGTAAAAATAATGTCTTTTCTATATCCAATTACATAATACAACAAAAGATATAGCCCATCAGAAATGATATAAAGGACCCAAAACGGGAGCAACGACAAAAGGTAAAAAACACCAAATAGCAAATAGTACATGAATGGCAACTGTTTACATGCTGCAAGATACATTAGTTTCTTTATCTTTACCTTATATTATGCATACCAGAGAAGAATATTTCATAGGAGTTGATATAGGAACCTCGAGCAGCAAAGCACTTGCTTTCACATTATCAGGGAAAATAGCTTCTCAACATCAGATTTCGCTTCAAATCAATCACCCAAACAAAAGCCAAAGCGAACAAAACCCTAATGCAGTCCTTCAGGCAACAACGCAAGTCATCCGAAGGGTAGTAAAAGAGATGCAATATCCGCCGCTAGCTGTCAGTTTCAGTTCGGCCATGCACAGCATCATGGCTGTTGATAAAAAGGGGGCGCCTCTTACGCCACTCCTGCTATGGTCGGATAACAGAAGTCACGAAGAGGCTGCTCATCTCAAAAGAAAAAAACAGGCCATTGAATTTTATAGGCATACTGGAACGCCTATCCACCCGATGTCTCCTCTTTGTAAACTTCTTTGGTGGAGAAACCATCAAAAAAGTATCTTTGATAAAGCGCACAAGTTTATTTCAGCCCAAGAATATGTTTTTCATCACTATTTCGGGAAGTATATTATAGGATACTCCCAAGCATCGGCTACAGGTTTATTTGACCACCAAGAATTAAAATGGCACCAACCAGCATTGGAATACACCAGCATTTCAAAAGAAAAACTATCACAACTGGTGCCCTCCACCCATATCATAAAAGGATTGAGGTCTGAAGCTGCTTCACAATTAGGCTTAGACAAGCAAACCTCCTTTATTATTGGTGCCAGCGATGGCTGCTTGGCCAATCTGGGTTCAGGTGTTATTCATCAGGGAGAGATGGCTTTGTCCATAGGTACCAGCGGAGCGGTTAGAATAACGAGAAGCAATCCTATCAAAGTAAGTCAGGATAACCAGGGAAGCATCTTCAACTACCTACTCACAGAAAAAGAATTTGTTTCAGGAGGCGCTATTAACAACGGAGGAAATGTACTCAACTGGTATAAAAACAACTTCCTGAAAGGGGGAGAAAAAGCAACCGGCTATGAGACGATAATAAAACAGGCGATGGCATCCTCCGCAGGAGCCAGAGGCTTGCTTTTTCTGCCGTATATTCATGGAGAGCGGGCGCCTTTTTGGGATGCCAATGCCAAAGGCTGTTTTTTCGGAATCTCCCATCAACATCAAATAAATGATTTTTCCCGTGCCATACTAGAAGGTATTTGTTTCGCTCTGGCACAGAATATTCACATCATTAATAACAATATGGCTGAAGAAATAAACGCCATTCATGTGTCCGGAGGTTTTACTCAATCTAAAGCATGGGTGCAACTACTTACTGATATTATAGGCAAAGAAGTAAAGGTCTCCAACACCGCGGACGCGTCTGCTTTAGGTGCTGTATTTATGGGAATGAAAGCCTTAGGAATCATTCCGGAATGGTCAGAAATTGAAAAGTATTTTAAGAAGCCTATTATTTTTCAACCCCAAAAAAAGGATAAAAAAATCTATGATAGAAATTATGCTGTTTTTTCAAAAATGTATGCAATAACGCAACCTCTTTCCCGGGAAATGAGCGCCTGGAAAGACGAGCCGTCAAAGCCACAGAAACCTTAATACGCCCAGAGGCTCTGTTCGAAGTTGAAAATCTTATTATGAATATCACGTCCTTTTAACAAACGCTTAATTCCGGCATCTGTCGAATCTCCCGGAATTTGTTGTTTAATAGTTTCTCCATAGACGTTATCTTCCTTAACAATGTGTCCGGAAAATCTCCTCATATCAAAGAGATCAGCCCAGGAAATATGTTGATAGAAGTTATTGGGGTTATAGACATCATACTTCGCTAAGATAGGTCTTAAATCAGGATAATAAACCCAAAACAAAGGCATCTTTCCTCGTAATTCTCCGGTCTCAGGATCTACAATATTCTGTAAGGGGGCAATCCCAATAATTCGACAATAAAGCTGAGAGGTTTCTCTGTCAAAAATCCAGTCTTCTTTCAGGCGATAAGTCTTTACCGATTCAGGATTAAAATCATTTCTGATAACTTTTTGAATCATGTCTCCCGTCACTGGATCAGGCACCATAATAGTATCTGCCTTTCCGGTCAATTCATTCTTTACTTCTTCGGCGGTCATAGGAGCCGTAAACCGATCGTCCACGCCTTTGAAAGCAGTAACTTCTCCACTTACAATAGCCTTAATTAAAATATTAATGAGCATCAGACTATTTCCCTCAGCACCATGTCCTGCATAAACAAAAGGGGCATTCATCTTCATCCTTGTATCAATTTCTTCCCAGACTCTTTTTCCCCATACGGCATCTTTTGGTCGAATATACTGATAAGCTAAAGGAGTACTTCTTTTATTCTCCTTCATTTTCACTGCAGAATTATTCCTAAGAGAAGGGGTTGAATCATAAAGACCTTCTCCAACAGAAGTATCCTCTTGTGCATCAACAGAAGAATCTATTAATGCTCCGGAAAAAGCATTCACTTGCGCTTTTGCTGAATAATTCACAAACAACACCAAAATAATTAATCCCAATAGTTTAATCCAATCTACACGTTTCATTTCAATCTTTTTATAAAGTTAATACTTTTAATACAACTTAAAGGTAATCCCCGGTAAAGCTCTCGTAGTACCATCCGGCCCCTTGGCTCGAATATCGTCAATAAAAATTCTCGTTCCGGGCTTACATCTTTTCATCAGATTATGCATTTCTGAAGAGAAAACAGCGGAGGAGGCCTTCTCCTCATAATAATCAGAAAAACCACTTCCTACAAAGCCCATCGTAAAGCTCGTTACTTTAAAGCGAATATCAAAATAAAAATTCTTCAATACAGCTCGAACACCTTCCTGTGCTTTAAAAACGGCAGACCGCATCCGCCCGCCTTCGCTATTACCCACCATGGCAACAGGGTCAGGTACGCGCATTACCCGGAACTTCATATTCCCCAGATTGGTATTCTGACCATCTATTTTCCCACTTACATGTATGACCGCATCCTTATTTAAATCTGTCACTCTCGCAACATATTTCCCGGTTCCCACTTTCTTCAAGGAACCCTGAGAGATACTTGCATTTAGTTTAGCAGCTGGGACTCCTGCTGCAGCAATACTTATAGGGTTATCCAATCCCACAAAAAGTACGTTCATTTTAGTGGCAGAAACAGATAAAGAAGAAGCGCCTACCATATAGGAGCCGGATGTAGTAAATGCCTGCACTTCACCATTCTTATCCTTCAATTTCACGGCTACATCATAGGAATGTTCCCCCACACCGCTCGCAATTGTAGAGAAGGTTCCCACTCCATTTTCTACATCAACCGGTTTCCCATTCACAGTAATGGTTGGATTCACCGTAGAGCTATAAGCACCCAACATAATTTTAGCTTCATATTTTTGCCCGTCCATCACATATCCTGAATTTGCAGAGACCAATGGCGTATAAGTATCCATTGTAAACTGCTGTGCGTTAATTTGCGCATACAAATAATCCAAAACCTGCCCTTCTGCATTTTTAACATCACTCTTAAATTTATCTAAGATGGTGATGGCTGCAATTGTGGGAATATCTCCAAAGTTAAATTCAGTCCAGCTCTTTTTATTTTTCTTTCCTTTCTTTCCTTCCGGCTCAACAATTCTAAGGGGGAAAATTTTCGCCTCGCTCGCCCTGTCATTTTTATCAAAATATCCTAAAAAGTTGGCTCTAAGCTCTTTTATTCGCTTCTTCAATTCCGGTCCCTTCTTTTTATTTATCATTATCCTTGAAGAGGCGTCTAAATCATCAATCCTTTTTATTTTCCCTTCATCTGTATAACCTCCACTTTGTTGAATAATCTTTTCTTTTAAATCTTCAATGAAAGCGTTCGTCTCTTTCGATTGTGCTCTTACCTCTTCAGCTTTCGCCTTCAAGGGACCCACTTTTTTAGGATCCTGAGCCATTTGCTTTTCAAACTGCTGATAGATCAGATCATTTTTTTCATCAATCGAACTATTCGAATGATTGATACTTCGATCTACAATCTTAAAAGCATTTAATATTTCTGCAGAAACATTCAAAGCCAACATTGCAATAAGTACAACGTAAAGCAGATTAATCATTTTCTGCCGGGGATGTTTCGGGAGTGACATTGACATGCGCTAAGCGTTAAATCTCTTTATTCAATTATTTTTCTTTTGTTCTCGGAATACAGGGATTAATGATTACTCATTGCCGAAAGCATATTCCCATAAACACTATTCAAATTCTCCATATTCTTAGCCATCAGAGCAATTTGTTCCTTTGTTTTATGTGCATCCGCTACTCCTTCGGACATAGCTTCCGATATTTCATTCAAACTTCCATGAAAATGTTTCATCTTTTTCTGATGTTCATCTGCATTCTCTATTTCCAATTCATAGATGGCATTCAAAGAACTCAAATTATTCGCCATTTTATCCATCTGAGCATAAAACTCTCTACTCTTTTCTGAAGCTCCGTTAAAGCTACTCATTGACTCGGCAGCTTCTTTGTATGCCTCAGAAACTGCTCCCATAGACTGGGCAGCAGCCTCTGTTTTTTTGGAAAACTCATCTGTCACTGCAACCGTATTGGAAAGCGTTCCCATATCGGCAACTGTTTGATTAAACTTCTGAAAATTATCACTCAGTTTCTTCAAATTAGTAGGCGTCAGATCCGCTTCTTCCAGCATATTATCCATTTCGGATAAGGGAGAAGCACTGGTATTTCTTCCGCCCATTCCCTCTGTCAGATCCTTTTGTTCGTACCTTCCGGACTTCATCTCCTCTTCAGGGGAGACGGTTAAATTTGGAAATAGTTTTTCCCAATGATATTCCTTTTCGGGTGGTTGAAAAGCCATTAAAAGGAAAGTGAAAGTCTCCGTAATCATTCCAATAACCAACGCATTTCCCCAGGCTCCACCCCAATGTTCAATCTTAGCAAGTGCCCCAAAGATAACAATGGCAGCACCAATACTAAAAACCACATTTAAAAAGTCTTTCCCTTTCTTGGTTCTCAAAAAATTGGCCATATTTATTCTGTTTTAAAAGTTTTTGTTTTTTATCATTATTAATTGAAATCCTCAGGTGAACGACCTAAGAATGAAAGAACGGTTCTAAATCCTATATAACATTTAGCACTATCTTGATATTCATAAGAGCGGGTTCCCACTTTTAGAAACCAGCCAACATCTTTCCAGGAGCCGCCTCTAACAACTTTTCTTTTCATTTTAGGAGCAGCACTATCTTTGGCATTAATTTGAATGTCCGGATTAAAATCCAGCGCAAAGTGATATCCACTCTCAAAATAAGCAGAAGAAGTCCATTCTGCCACATTTCCGGACATATTATAAAGCCCATAATCATTGGGCCAGTAAGAATCTACTTTCACCGGATACAAAGCCCCATCGGCAGCATAATCTCCTCTTCCGGGTTTGAAATTAGCCAAGAAGCAACCTTTTTTATTTCTAAGATAGGGTCCCCCCCAGGGATAAGGTGCTTCATTTCTTCCCCCTCTGGCAGCATATTCCCATTCTGCTTCTGTGGGCAGCCGAAAAGAACCTTGAGAAGGCTTCCCTTGAGAAGCTCTATATCCAGCCCAAAGCTTTGTTCTCCAACGCGTAAATGCAACAGCTTGTTTCCAATTTACGCCCACCACCGGATAATTATCAAAGGCAGGATGAGAAAAATAATACTTTGACATGGGCTCATTGTAGGAATAGGAATAATCTCTAACCCAGGACAACGTATCGGGATAAATAGGGGTATCTTCTTTTCTTATAAAAGAGGAACGAGGATGCTTTCCCCTATCCATAGCAGCCGCCTTCAAATCATACCATTCAGAGTGATAAATAAGTTTACTCTTATCTATTTCCATTTTTCCCCAAATTCGATCTTCAGGAGTATAATAAAGAGCATTCATCTGTTCCATAGTAGCCGGGTCATTATAGTTTATTTCCTGATTCCAGTCAATGGATTGTGTTCCATCAGGATTGTCTTTTACATACCCCATCAATTCACGAGCTATAGAATCTCTTACCCAATAAACAAATTGACGATATTGATTGTTAGTAACTTCTCCTGCATCCATATAGAACCCCTGAACCGTTACAGATTTCGGTCTTGCCGTGAAAGTTGACTTCAGATCTTCGCCACTTCCACCCATAATAAAATTACCGGAAGGAATATAAACCATACCATAAGGTTGCACCGACTCATAACCCTCTCTCCCCTGAACGCCTGTAACCTGTCCTTGATATCCATTATTGTTTCCACATCCCGATAACACGCCAACCACTAATCCTAATGCAATTATTTGTAGCCAATAGCTCTTCATATATCCTAATTTCATTTTTAGAAGGAATGTATATTAATCAACCCGTTTTGCTCACGCTAGGTCAGAGAAATAGACAATTTATCCACCTCTTATACTCGCTATAGTCCTCATTTTCCAGAGATTATGCTAATATAAAAGTCAGTGTATCAAGCCCCCTTTAGAGGATAAAAGTACTTATTTTTTCTTAATCGAGAAATAATTTCCTTCATAGAATGTTTTAAAGGTTAAAACATTCCAATCAAAAACCATTCCTCATTAACAAAAAGTTAGGAGATTTGTCGAAAAAGTGGAAGTCAACTTTATTCTTCCTTTTTCAGGAAAGACTTTAAAGCAGACACCATAGAGGGTGCTTTTGTAGTAGGCGCTTTCAAATCCAAGCGAAAACCCATATCTTCCACTGCCTTGGATGTAGTTTTCCCAAAAGCAGCTATCGCCGTATTATTTTGCTCGAAATCAGGAACACTCTCTCTCAATGCCTTTACCCCGGAAGGGCTGAAAAATATAATCATATCATATCCATTAGCCACAACTTCATTCACATCGTTGCAGACCGTCTGATACATGATGGCTTTTTTATACTTCACCTTATTCTCCTTCAGCCAATTAGGAATATCATTTTTACTCTGTTCTGAAGAAGGTACGATAAAAGTCTCTTTCGATTTATATTTTTTAATAATCCCCAAAAGATCCTTTGTCCTTCCGGATTCAGGAAAGAAGATTTTACGCTTTCTATATTGAACGTATTTCTGCAGATACAACGCCACCGTTTCTCTGGCACAAAAATATTTCAAATCAGAAGAAATATCCACTTTCATCTTCTCGCAAATCCTAAAGAAATGATCTATAGCATGACGACTGGTAAATACAACCGCCGTAAACTCATTTATATCTATCTTCTGTTTACGGAAGTCTTTAGCTGTAAGCCCTTCTACATGAATGAACTGTTGAAAATCCACACGGACATCAAATTTTTCCTCTACATCATAATATGGAGAACGACCATTGGCCGGCTCAGGTTGAGAAATTAAAATAGAACGAATTTTCTTTCCTTTAACAGCAGGTTGAGCCTCTATATTCATTTTCAAAATATCCAGATTAGTTCACAAATCAATATCTCATAACTTAAGTGCTCTTTAATAAAATCAGAAAAGTTTTCCCAATAATAAGAATCGGCACTATTTCGAGAGCACAAAGGTAAAGAAAAAAATGAAATTTGTTTATTTTAGAAAGCGAACGTACTAATGGAAAGATTCTCAAGTATCTGTAAATGAAGAGAATGCTTAATAGGATAATAGAAATATCCAACATGATATTACTGCCCCCTCTTGCGCTAAAAGAAAAAACCAAAATAAAAGGTAACAGCACGACACCTAATATTTTATTAATAAGGAAAACAGTGAATATATAGCCATCCATAATTTCCTGTATCTTCAAGACCCAACCCAAAAATCGCAGCATCAAATACTTGATACAATAAATTATGATAAAAAATAAAATAAAAAGAGAGACTGTATAAACGGGCGTATCATTCCCTAAATAATCTTTATTTATTAGCACCAGAAAAAGATAAAGCCCCATAGAAATGGCAAAGAAAAGATTCAACATAAATCCCGGAAAGGGGGTTTGGTGTAACTGATCTTTTAATTGCCGCCTACTGAGCGTCGGCGAGAAAAAAGCAGTAAATAAATCTCTGAAATATTTCCGAAACACCGAATGGACGATTGCTAAAAATAAAAAGACACCCAAGAGAATATAAAACAAAACAGTTTCGGCATGAACAACAAGACTATTGTCTTCTCTAGCAGTCATTAATCTTACCTTGGGAGCTTCCTCATTCCCATACATGACGTTATGAGACAACAAGAAATCTAAAAAAGAGGCGCGTTCATCAAATTCTTTTAAAACAAAAGCAGGAAAGGTCAGTTTAGGTAAAACTGCAGCTACGGTATCTCCTGCCAACGCTGATTTATCAGTCAAACTATTGTTGCGAACAGTCACCTCCTCAACGGCAGTGCTGACAGAATCATTAGACTGTGCTGTGACAGGCTGAAAGGCAAACAAGAATATCAGCAGGTATAATAGTTGCTTTATCATTTTATATAGCAATGCTTCTCTGGAAATAAGAAAGACAATAGTCTTCATAAACCCTTTACAAAATCTATACCTAATCAATAATAATAAATCGTTTTGTAAGGGTATCTTATCTTGTATAACCTTCGCACTTCTGCCAATAACGTATCTCTGAATATCTTTAAATTCTCTTTGGTGTTGGCAGAAATAAAGACGGCATTATCATCGGTCTTTTCTTCCCATTTTATAAATAGTTTATTAAGTAAATCTTCCTTTACCGAATCTTCTAATAAGTCATCAAAGGCACGCTCTTTATATGCATCCAGTTTATTAAATACCATAATCACCGGTTTATCTTCGGCTCCCAACTCTCTTAATGTCTGGTTAACAACAGCAATTTGCTCTTCATGAGCAGGATGAGAAAGATCAACAACATGCAGCAGAATATCACTCTCCAACACCTCATCTAGTGTGGACTTAAAACTTTCCACCAACTGGTGTGGAAGCTTTCGAATAAAGCCTACCGTATCACTCATAAGAAACGGCGTCCCCTCCAAAACAATTTTCCGGGTAGTGGTATCCAGCGTAGCAAAGAGTTTATTTTCAGCAAATACATCTGACTTACTCAAACGCCTCATAATGGTGGATTTCCCCACATTCGTATAGCCCACCAAAGCCACTCGTATAAACTCGCCTCTATTTTTCCGCCTTGTTGCCGCCTGCTTATCTATAGTGGATAGTTTTTTCCTTAATAATGTAATTTTTTTATTCACAATTCGGCGATCTGTTTCAATTTCAGTCTCTCCCGGTCCACGAAGGCCAATCCCTCCTTTTTGTCTTTCCAGATGCGTCCACATTCCTTTTAGCCGTGGCATTATATGCTGATATTGTGCCAATTCCACCTGAGCCTTTGCTTGAGCCGTCTTCGCCCTTCTGGCAAAAATATCCAAAATCAAATCCGAACGATCTAACGTTTTTATCTTCACTACTTTTTCAATATTAGAAATCTGCGTAGCCGAAAGTTCATCATCAAACAACACCGTTGATATCTGATGTTCTTCTATATAATCCCGAATTTCATGTAGCTTCCCTTTCCCTACGAAAGTACGAACATGCGGATGATCCATCTTTTGAACAAATCTTCTTTTTGCCTCTACTCCGGCAGTCATGGCCAAAAAAGCAAGTTCATCTAAATATTCATTCACTTGTTCTTCTGTTTCATTCCCGGTAATCAACCCAACAAGAACGGCCGTTTCCTTTTTATTTGAAATTTTCTTTTTCTCTATCAAAAGCTTTCCTTTTATAACAAAGGTACGGTATAGTCATGGTTTTTAAAAGGTCTTACCAGCGCGCTCATAGTCTCAACCTTTTTACTAAATTTGCCATAGCTATAAAACGACAAAAGTTACCACAGCATGAAAGCACTCGTATTACATGAATTTGGAGAACCCAACCAATTTAGATTAGAAGAAATAGAACAACCCACACCTCAAAAAGGACAAGTCTTAATAAACATAAAAGCTATAGGAGTAAACCCTTTAGACACAAAAGTCCGAAAAGGAAGTAATCGGATTGCGAAAAACATGCACATGC
>DATGTY010000236.1:0-6116 GCA_035301605.1 Chitinophagaceae bacterium
CGTTATGGATTTTTTCCGTCAGTTGGAGCCGGATGGGTTGTTTCTCAAGAACAATTTTTTGAACCCTTACAAGATCTCTTCCAATTGTTTAAGTTCAGGTTTTCCTATGGGCTTGTTGGAAATAGTCGGATATCCGGTAGAAGATTTGCTTATATCGCTACTGTAGCTAATGCGAGTGGGTATACTTTTGGCGAGAATATGGATAATTATTATCCAGGGAAAGATATTGGTGATTATGCTTCAGATGTGAGTTGGGAGGTAGCACATAAAACGAATTTTGGATTGAACATTGACGCACTAAATGGTAAAATAAGTTTACAAGCAAATTATTTTAAGCAACATAGAACAGGTATCTTTTTGCAAAGGAATTCTCTTCCCTATTATCTCGGATTGAGAAGCTCTCCTTATGGAAATGTGGGGGTTATTGACAATCATGGTATAGATGGAACGCTTACTTGGAATGGGAACCTAGGAGATTTTCATTTTCAATTGATTGGTAATTTCACATGGACAAGGAATAAAGTAATCCAAAATGATCAACCAGAACCGAAATATCCTTGGCTGGATAAAAAAGGACTGAAAGTAGGGCAAACTTTCGGTTATGTTGCTTTGGGCTTATTTGAAAGCAAGAAAGAAATAGAGAACAGTCCGAAACAGAATGGAGATGTTCGATCGGGCGATATCAAATATAAGGATATCAATGGAGATGGAAAGATAGATTCTTATGATAGAATGGCTATCGGTTATGGAGATATTCCTGAAGTGGTTTATGGATTAGGTTTCTCGTTTAGTTATAAGTCCTTTTCATTAACCGGTTTATTTCAAGGTGTGGGAAATGTAGATATTTTACTGAGTGGAGAAGGTTTTCAGCCCTTTCAGCAGGGGTTGAGTAGAGGTAATCTCTTGAGTAATATTACAGATAGATGGACTGTTAAGAATCCTGACCCACATGCTTTTTACCCACGTTTATCTCCGGGTACGGTAAATGACAATTATGAAGCGAGTACTTGGTGGCTTAAAAATGGAAGATACCTGCGATTAAAGAGTTTACAGTTTTCCTATGATCTTCCACAAACATTTTTGGATCGGCTCAATTTGAAAAATGCTTATGTGTTCTTGACGGGGGTTAATCTACTGACATTTACACCCTTTGATGTTTTTGATGTAGAACTGGGCAATGGAAAGGGGGCTGCTTATCCTAATACCAAGAATTACTCTGCCGGTTTTGGTCTAAAGTTTTAAAGATATTCCTCTACAAGATAAAAATAAAGATAATGAAGAAAGTGAATTTTATTATATTGATGATGGCTTTGGTAATAATATCATCTTGCAAAAAAGATTTT
This sequence comes from Chitinophagaceae bacterium, assembly GCA_035301605.1. Classification (GTDB taxonomy): domain Bacteria; phylum Bacteroidota; class Bacteroidia; order Chitinophagales; family Chitinophagaceae; genus FW021-bin31. The sequence continues at coordinate 1,344 of DATGTY010000236.1, forward strand.
TTAAGTCAAGTGCCGGATGATAAACTGACTATTGATCAAGTTTTTCAACGAAAAGATTTGTCTGAGCAGTATCTCGGTAACATTTATTATTATATCTCTTATGCTGTTCCCCAAACTACTGCTAATCCGTGGGAAGGGCTATCTGATGAAACGGATATTACCTATAATAGACCCGATAATCCGGGCTATGCCACTTTTCAAATGAATTTGGGAGAATGGACGGCTAGTTCTGGTTATTATGATACTTGGGCTAAATTCTATAAAGGTATTCGCTCTGCATCTTACTTTATACAACATATCGGTGATAATAAACAAATACTTGACCTGGCTAATGGTCAACAGTTGATTACGCAATATACGGCTGAAGCAAGATTCCTTAGAGCCTTCTTTTATTTTAGACTTTTGATACAGTATGGACCGGTTATCATACTTCCCAATAAAATTATTCCTCCTGACGTGCAATCGGACAATCCATTGCTGAGTTTATCTAGAACACCTTTCGATTCTTGTGTAAATTATATTGTTGAACAGTTAGACCTCGCTGCCCAAGACCTCCCGTTAAGCTATAATGATCAATCTAAATTAGACTATGGTAGGGCTACTGCTTCTGCATGTATGGCAGTAAAAAGTAGATTACTCCTCTACGCTGCAAGCCCATTGTATAATGGAAATACAGATTATGCGAACTTTAAAAACATAGATGGTACTCAGCTCATTAATCAACAGTATGATGTCAAGAAATGGAAGCGAGCCGCTGATGCTGCAAAGGATGTGATTGATCTGGGAATATTCCATTTATATAAAGAGAATAATGATCAAGGTGATTTCAGCCCATTTCTTTCTTATAGAGATGTTTTTTTAGAGCCGTTTAATAGTGAGTGGATATTTAGTTTTCAAAATGCAAGTGGTATTAATGAACGAGGCTTAACTCCAAGAGCAGCCAGCGGATTTGCCAGTACAGGTCCCACGCAACAAATGGTGGATGCCTTTGAAATGGCAAATGGTAAGAGACCTATTTTAGGATATAATTCAGATGGGTCACCTATTATTAATCCAAGCTCAGGTTATAAAGAAACGGGCTTCTCAATGTTTCAGGCACCTGATGATCCACAACCCAGAAAAACATTTAATATGTGGGTGGGTCGGGAACCACGTTTCTACGTGTCAGTTTCTTATGCTGACAGACCTTGGATTAATACGACCAGTAGTTTAGGTACAGTAGAATATCAACCTTGGTGGTCAGGTAAATCTGGAGGTAGCGGATCTTGGGATTATTCTCGCACTGGTTATTTATGGCGGAAAAGAGTAAGTCCTAATAGTAATCCTAAAACAGGAAAATATGTGGAACGTCCGAGGGTAATCTATCGTTATGCAGCCGTGTTATTAAATTATGTTGAAGCACTGAATGAATATGATCCGGGAAATTCAGATATACTGCTCTATTTAAATAAAATTAGAGAGAGAGCTGGTGTTCCACAGTATGGCGTTGGAGCAAATGCCTTATCAATTTCAAGTGGGCAGGAGGAAATGCGAGAAACTATTCATCATGAAAGACGAGTTGAACTTTCCTTTGAAAATAGAAGATACTTTGACACCCGGCGTTGGAAAATTGCAGATGAAACAGCCAGAGGAGATTTTTATGGGATGGCTACAAATGACGATCCACCACAATTTTATTCTCGTTGGGTGTTTGAAACAAGAGTCTTTCATAAGAGCTATTACTTGTTTCCTATTCCGCAAAGTGCAATAGATAGAGATGAAAATTTAGTACAAAATCCGGGCTGGTAAACCTTAAAAAAGAAAGTAATGGAAAAACAGATAAAGTATATTGTATTGGGCTTAGTATTCTTTGGATTGTATCTTAGTGGATGTCGCTATGATACCAAGATAGCTCACCCTGAGAAGTTCGTGAATGTATATATGTCTCAGGCGGTTGGAGAACCGGATGTGCATACGCTGGAAATGTTAGATACTGCCCAAACTCTTATATACGGTGCAAGCTATGGAGGTACAAAATATCCGTCCTCCGATATAAAAGTGATTTTCAATCCTGAGCCTTCTTTAGTACAGGAGTATAATAGTGAACATCATACTTCTTATCTTTCATTGCCAGAGGGTAGTTATGAATTGGAAGCCAATTCTGCTATCATTCCTAAAGGAGAACTGAGCACAAAACCATTAGCGTTAAGCGTGAGTACTTACGGAGTTCTTCAACCGAATGTAAAATACTTATTGCCCATTCGAGTATCTACTAATAAAGAATCGCTTGTTAATAAGGACTTAGGAGTAACCTATTTTATTATTCAAGCTAAATATGATATCATAAGTGTATCAATGTCTGAAGGGAATAAAGATTCTGCTATTTACACCTTTGATATGGCAGATACTGCGCAATCTATTTTTTATAGTGCTCAATATGAAGCTGTAGATACCGTCAACAAAGATATTTCGGTATCCTTTGGAGTGAATCCCGATTTGGTGGATTCCTTCAATACTAAATATGGTACAAATTACCCAATTTTACCTATGGGTAGCTATGACTTGACTACAAAAAATACAACTATTTTTAAAGGAGATAAGAAAACAGCTAAACTCAGTTTAAAAATAAAGACAAAACAGGTACTGGATAATTTTAAAAAATACCTTCTTCCGGTTCAGATTATTAGTGCAACCGGTGATTTAGAACATAGTAAGAAAATAGTTATTGACGAACAGCGTAAAACAGCGTTTTTCATAGTGGAAGCATTGCCTGTTGGTGGGATAGAACTTACTATTATGAGCTACGGGAAAAATAGTGGAGATAATGACTTACAGGCTTTGGCAGATCTTATTTCTCAATATGATCCAGATTTATTGTATATTCGGCAATTAGATAAAAATACGAGTAGGAGTGGACCTACCAATCAACCTCAAGTTGTATCACAATTATTAGGGATGCCTCATTATATCTTCTTTAAAGGGTTGGATTATCAAGGTGGATATTATGGTGATGGATTGTATTCTAAATTCCCTCTTGTCGCGAGTGAAACTAAAACGCATGAGTTATATTCCTCAGGTTCTGAACAAGGAACTTTGGGTATTGTTCAGTTAAAAATTCAAGACAGTCTTAGACTTTATTTTGCGGGGACTCACCTGAATGCTGGTTATGATACTAAAATGTCACAAACTGCAGAATTGCTTGGATATATGGATGATTATAATGCACCTCTTATTTTAGCCGGTGCTTTTAACGGGAGACCAAATGGAGATTATGATAACATGAATGATTTACAGGATCAGTTCACTTTCCCATGTACAAGTTGTAGCATCTATGATCAATATATCATGTATAAACCGGGGAATGACTTTCAGGTTTTAGAATATAAGGAAATAAGTATAGATGAGATAACAAAATATACTATTTTCTTATTGAAACTTAAATGGTACCCATAAATCGTAAAACAAAAATTTAAGATGAAGCTATTAAAACTATTGATTGTAATTACTTTATTGTCTTCCTGTAATGCAGGATGTAATAAAAATGACTCTGATTCGGTACCACCTACAGATGATGATACTACTATACAGCAAGATGTTGTAATAAAAGTCATGTCTTATAATATTCATCGTGGAGTTCCTCCGAAATCGAAGAGTGGTGATGTCGATTTAACTAAGGTCGCAGATGTAATAAAGGCTCATGATCCTGATTTAGTAGGGCTTAATGAAGTGGATAAGTTTACTCGTAGGTCAGGAGTATCTTTGAATATGGCAAAGAAATTAGGTGAATTGACCGGCATGTATTATTATTTTGCCAAAGCCATGGATTATGATGGAGGGGAATATGGAGATGCTGTATTATCCAAATTCCCAATCATTGACAGTACTCGATATGCACTACCTCCAAATAATGTGAATGGAATTGAACCTCGCGATATTGCAATGATAACGGTTAAGGTTGGAGATCAAAAGATATTGTTTGCATCTACACATCTTGATCATACAGGAGATGAGCAATATCGCATCCTCCAAGCAAATGCTATCGTCAATGATATTCTTCCCAATTTAAAATATCCGCTTATCATGGCAGGAGATTGGAATGCTACTCCGAAAAGTGAGCCTATTTCTATTTTAACCGAAACATTAACTCCGGGCTGTTATGGAGATGGATGCCCACTTACTTTCCCCTACGATTTTCCGAGCAGAACGTTAGATTATGTTATGTATATGCCGAAGCACAAGTTTGTATTTTTAGATTATCAGAGTGTATCTGGAATAACAGCCTCTGACCATCTTCCGGTAGTTGCAAAGATTCGACTCAATTTAGACTAAGGTTGATATCATAGATTTGGCAAGGGATTAAATAAATTTTTTTGTTAAAACTGAAACTTAAAGATGTTTTCTAGGTTAATGGACTTCTTAGCATGAAGTTAATCTGGTGTAACTATCGAATTTTCCTTTGTTGTAGATGTCATTTTAATGGGAAAGGATCTGCAGTATTTAAAGATTTGTAGCACCCAAATGCTTTTGTTATCTTCTCCTACATTTTATCTATATTTGTCTGCTAAATTGTTCATTTAAAAGAATAAATATGTTTCGTCGAGTTTTGACATGTTTTATCGTTTTGCTTCTATTCCCTGTCCTGGTTTTTGCTCAATCGCCCATTCTCATTCAAACTGAAAATACAGCATTGGTACTTCAAGTAAAGAAGAATCATCTTGTTCAAGCTTATTTAGGGAAAATCTTGAATGGAAAAGAGGATTATAAAAATATTTCGCCCTCTTTTTCTAGCCAGGC
>DATGTY010000237.1:0-5211 GCA_035301605.1 Chitinophagaceae bacterium
AACGACATATTTTCTACATAGAAAACATCATATGCTAATCTAGAGTCCCAGCTTAAATTATTGCGACCATTTACTTGCGCCCACCCGGTTATTCCTGGTCTTACCGAATGTCTTAATTTTTCTCTTTCTGTATAGTAAGGAAGGTATTGTACTAAAAGAGGTCTGGGGCCTATCAGCGACATGTCTCCTTTCAGCACATTTATCAATTGGGGGATTTCATCCAAGGAAGTTCTACGGACAAAAGATCCTACTTGGGTCAAGCGCTGCGCATCGGGAAGCAGGTTTCCATCTTTGTCCTTTTTGTCGTTCATAGACTTGAACTTGATGATCTTAAAAATCCTCTCATTTTTTCCCGGACGGGCCTGAAAGAAAAAAGGTTTGCCCTGATTGGCAAAAAACAGAGCTGCCATGACCACTAAAAACACTGGACTTAAAAGCAGTAATCCGAAGAAAGCGGCTATAAAATCGATGAGACGTTTGAAGAAGGATTTGTACATTTTCTAATTTAGTAATTATTTGAGGTTTCTTATTTTAGATTCATTTACTTCTTCTAAAAAGGAAACAAACTTCTGTGCCAAAATATCTCGATTAAACTGCTGTTCCGCTAAAGCTCTACTATTTCTTCCATATTCTTCGCGAAGCTGTAGCGAGTCAGCCATCTTGATTAATGCGTCAGCAAAAGACTCAGGATTATTGGATTCAACGACTTCACCACATTTATGTTCTTGTATCATATCAGCTAACCATCCGGGATAATTATTGACTATAGGAAGACCTGCAGAAATATAATCGAAAAATTTATTAGGAGAAGTGCCATAATAAAAAGCAGGCACATCTTTGAGAATCATCAGACCTATATCTGCAGAGGCCATAATTTGGGTCAGTTCTGTTTTCGGAACCGGGTTATAAAATTTACAGTTCGTTAATTTTTCACGTTCTGCTCTTTTGATTAACTCAGGCTTTAATTTCCCATCGCCTATAAATGCTATTTTAATATCTTCTCTTCCTTTTTCTTTCAATACTCTAGCAGCATCCAAGACCGCATCTAACCCATTAGCTATCCCATGTGCGCCTGTAAATATGGCCAAAGTATCTGTAGCTTTAATCCCCTCCAGACTTAAATTCTCCCGAGCTCCTTTGTAAAATAAATCTACATCCGAACCATTAGGTATCATTGTTATTTTTTTGTTTTTTTGAGCTTTATTTTTTATACCCTCACAAATCCCCGGAGATAAGCCTATGCAGGCGTCTGCTTTTTTATAACTTAATTTTTCCAGAACACCCATGCCCCATAATAAAAAGGGGTTTTTCATTCCTAAAGCTCTTGGCAGTTCTGGCCATAGATCGCGCACTTCGAAAACAAATTTTCTTTTTTTCCTGCCAAACCATTTCATGAAAATTCCCGGAATGCCTGCTGTCAGAGGAGTAGAAGTAGCAAATAACAAATCATAGTCTTCCTTAAGTGCTATTTTTACACCCTCTAAAGAAAATTTTAAAAAAGTTTTAGATCTTTTTGCTATACTGTCTTTATTAGCGTATGGTAAATCTAATTGTATAACATCTATTCCATCGACAATGCCCCTATAAACATTCTTTTTGCCAGTAGGTGGCAGATTAAAATTCATGTAAGCACCACAAACCATAGTAACATCATGGCCGTTTGCCATCAGTCGTTTAGCAAACTCATAGGACCTCGTCCCTCCTCCTGTTGCTGGAGTTTTAAAATGCTGGTGGAAATATAATATTTTCATAGCGTTTTTTTAACTATTTTTTAATAACCCCACAAAAATCCAGAATTTTTTTCTCTCCAGAAAATTGCAAATCTTTAAATTCAGCATGGGCCACTAGGAACGCAATGATATCTGCTTTTTCTATAGCCTGTCTATAATCTGTAAGTTTATAAACTTGATGCTCTTTCACATTAGGTTCCACAATAAAATAGTGTTCATCTCCTGATTCCTGCAATACTTTTTGGGTAATATATACGGCAGGGGATTGACGCAAATCGTCAATGTTCGGTTTGAAAGCCAAGCCCATTAAAGCGATTGCTGGCGAACGTCCTTCTTTAATTTCAAATTCCTGTTTAGCTTGCTTGATCTTCTCAGCACACCAGAAAGATTTGTAATTATTGATCTCTCTTGCTTTGCCTATAATCTGAGATTCCATAGGGAATTCAGATGTAATGAAATAAGGATCCACCGCAATGCAATGCCCTCCTACACCACTTCCGGGTTGCAAAATATTCACTCGGGGGTGTTTATTCGCTAAAGCAATAAGTTCCCATACATTGATATCCGCTTTATCACAGATCAACGATAATTCATTCGCAAAAGCAATCTGCACGTCTCGGGAAGAATTTTCCGTCAGTTTACACATTTCTGCCGTACGGGCATTGGTTTTGTGCAATTCTCCCGTCACAAATTGGCTGTAAAAAGCAGTTGCCTTTTCTGTGGATGGCTCATCTACGCCACCGATTACTCTATCGTTGTGCACCAGCTCATACATCACATTCCCGGGCAATACTCGCTCCGGACAATAGGCGATATAGATTTTATTTTCAAGTTCTGGTCTTTTACTAAAAATCAGATCCCGCATACGCTCCGTAGTACCGACTGGAGACGTAGATTCGATAATATACAAGTCCCCTTCTTTCAATAAAGGTATAATTCCTTCCGTCGCTGCCTGTACATAGGAAATATCCGGTTCGTGACTTCCCCCTTTAAAAGGTGTAGGTACTACAATTAAATACGTATCGGCTTCCGCCGCTTGGGTATCTGCTTTCAAATACCCTTCTTTCACTGCTGCAGCCACTGCCTTATCCAGTTCAGGCTCTACTATATGTATTTCTCCTCTATTGATCGTATCCACCACATGCTGGGATATATCTACGCCATGCACCGGAATTTTGTTCTGAGCAATTAATGCTGAGGTAGGTAAACCGATATAGCCAAGGCCGATGGTGGTCACTTTTGTGTTATTTGTATTTTTCATAGTTGGGTATACTTGTTTGCTTATTTGCTTATTTGCTTATGCGCCTATTCGCTTATTTGCGTATTTGTGGTTCAACGACTTCGCGATTTAGCGATTTATTGACTTAAAACTTTATAAAAGCTATTCAGCTGATTTGTTATTTTTTCTATTTTTTCTCTTAATTCTATATATTCCTCTTTTTTCAACCATTCCAAATCTTTCGAAAGGATTAAATAATTAAGTACTTCAATTGCTGAACTGTATGCAACATTAATAAACCGTGCTTTGTCTTTATCTGTTTTCCGAGAAGAGCCTTCGGCTATGTTAGCAGAAATGCTCATCGCTGACCTTCTTATCTGGGAGGTTAAACCGAATTTTTCTTCATCCGGGAAATTCTTAGAAACAATATAAATCTCCCGTGTAAATATACGGGCTTCTTTCCATACCTCAAGTTTCTCGAAATAGAATTCTCGCATGTTTTTTTTTATTTGCTTATTTACTTGACTGCTTATTCGCCTATTTGCTTATTTGCTTATGCGCGTATTCGCGGTTCAGCGACTTTGCGGCTTTGCAAATTAGCCACTTTGCAAATAAGCGCCTTAGCGAATAAGCGGTTCAGCAACTTTGCCAATTAACTATTCTCTCTAATAAAATCTACGATCCTCTCACAGGCTTTCCCATCTCCATAAGGATTGTGCAGAGCGGACATTTGATTGTATTTCTCTTCATTGTCTAGAAGTTCCTGTGCTTCGGTAATGATTTTGTCTTTATCAGTACCTACTAAGATAACCGTTCCGGCATCTACAGCTTCGGGTCTCTCTGTGGTATCGCGCATGACTAGCACAGGTTTTCCTAAACTGGGTGCTTCTTCCTGCACACCTCCAGAATCAGTGATGATCATATATGCCTGATTCATCAACCACACAAAAGAAGGATAAGACAAAGGATCTATTAAATCAATATTTTCTACTTCGCCCAAAATTCTGTGGACGGGTTCTTTTACTTTTGGATTTAAATGCACGGGATACACAACCTGAACATCAGGATTTTTATCGGCAACTTCTTTTAAAGCTTCGCAAATACGAATGAAGCCGTCTCCGTGGTTTTCCCTGCGGTGGCCGGTGACCAAAATTAATTTCTTTTGGGTATCCAATAGCTTTTTGAGCTCGTCGATTTCTTCGTTTTGATAATCTTTTACTTTCTCAGAGCTGAAAAACAAAGCATCAATAACCGTATTTCCCGTAACCGTAACGGTTTTTGAATCTATATTCTCTTTCAATAGATTCTCTTTAGAAGCTTCCGTAGGTGCCAAATGGATATCCGTCACTCTGCCCGTAATCTGACGGTTGGCTTCTTCGGGGAAAGGGGAGCGTTTATTGTGTGTCCGCAAACCCGCTTCCACATGCACAACTTTTGCACCCGAATAAAAGCCAGCGATACTTGCCGCCATGGTCGTCGTCGTATCGCCATGTACATAGATAAAATCGGGTTGGAATTCCTCCAAAACAGGCTTTAGTCCGGTAATAATATCTGCGGTCAATCCATAAAGGTTTTGTCCGGGCTTCATCAAATCCAAATCGTAATCCGGCTTTATTTCAAAAAACTCTAGAACCTGATCCAACATCTCGCGGTGCTGAGCAGTTACACAGACCTTGGTGTCAAAGTCGCTATGTTTTTCAAATTCTTTGACCAAAGGCGCCATTTTAATAGCTTCTGGACGGGTACCGAAGACGATAAGATTCTTTTTCATAGTTTTTTATGTTTCAAAAGCATTTATTATATATGCCCTTTTAGATTAATTAATATTTTCTTAAATTATATATTTTTAAATATTTCTTTGCTATCGAAGACCAGTCGTGGTTTTCGAGTAGTTTATTTGTTGGAATGTGATAAGTCCCTAAGTCTTTTATCATCTTTTTTAAGCCTGTGGCTATTTCTTCTGCCTCAGCTACCTTACTTACCTTCTCACCTATGGTTTCTGTATAATAGCCGTCTATACCTTCGCCGGCCGTATAAAGGATGGGAAGTCCTTGCAACATGGACTCCACATAAACCAGACCAAAAGTTTCGTTGCGCGAAGGCATGGCAAAAATATCACAAGACCTCATAATCTTCATTAACTTATCCTTATCATAAATCTTTCCATGGTAGGTGAAAATTTCCGGATATCGATTTACATAAGACGTTATTTCTTTCTCATCCTGTCCCCCTCCGCCTACCAAATCCAAAGAACAATAAATC